>CBDUBX010000093.1:0-9170 GCA_965365495.1 uncultured Burkholderiales bacterium | reverse complement strand
CTGCTGTTCTCGATCACGCTCGACTGGCTGCCGTTCGTCTACCGCGCCGACATCGACGCGACCGGCTGGGCCTGGTGGCGCGAGCACATCCGCCAGGCGGTGATGCCGGTGCTCGTGCTCGGGCTGTTCCAGGGCGCGAGCTGGATGCGCTACGTGAGGAGCGCAGTGCTCGACGTGATCCGTTTGGACTACGTGACCACGGCGCGCAGCAAGGGGCTGGCCGAGCGCGTCGTCCTCATCAAGCACGTGCTGCGCAACGCACTGATCCCGGTGGTCACGCTGGTCGCGCTGCAGCTGCCGGCGCTCTTCGGCGGCGCGATCGTCACCGAGCAGATCTTCCGCATCCCCGGCATCGGCAGCCTGTTGATCGACGCGATCCTGCGCAACGACACCCCGGTGATCATGGCCGTGACCTTCGTCTTCAGCGTCCTCGTGATCGCATTCAATCTGATCGCCGACCTGCTCTATGCCTGGCTCGACCCGCGCATCGCCTACCGCTGACGGCGCAGTCGCGGCTGCAGCCCGGCGGCCTGCGCACGGCGCGTTCGGCCACTCGCCGTGGGCCGAGGCGTGGCGGCGCTTTCGCCGCCACCGCCTGGCGCTCGCGAGCCTCGTCGTGCTGTCGGCGATGGTGCTCGCGGTGCTGTTCGGCCCTCTCGTCTGGCCGCTGGCGATCGACGAGATCGACTTCAGCGCGCGGCTCGCGACGCCGTCGCTGGCGCACCCGATGGGCACCGACGACCTCGGCCAGGACGTGCTCGCGCGAATGCTCTACGGCGGCCGCATCAGCCTGGCCGTCGGCCTGGCGGCGATGGCGATGGCGATCGTCGTCGGCGTGCTCGTCGGCGCGATCGCCGGCATCTCGCGCGGCTTCGTCGACGGCGCGCTGATGTGGCTGACCGACCTGTTCCTGAGCCTGCCGCAGCTGCCGCTGCTGCTGCTCGTGATCTACCTGTTCCGCGACACGCTGAAGGCGTCGTTCGGCACCGAGGTCGGCGTGTTCATCCTCGTCGTCGCGGTGATCGGCGGGCTGCGCTGGATGCCGGTTGCGCGGCTCGTCCGCGCGCAGTTCTTCAGCCTGCGCGAGAAGGAGTTCGTCGAGGCGGCGCGCGCTTTAGGCGCCAGCGTGCCGCGCCAGGTGCTGCGCCACATCCTGCCCAACGCCCTCGGCCCGGTGATCGTCGCCGGCACGATCGACGTCGCCGCGGCGATCATCGCCGAGAGCACGCTGTCGTTCCTCGGCCTGGGCTTCCCGTCGGACATCCCGACCTGGGGCCGCATCCTGTTCGACAGCAAGGACTACCTCGACATCGCGCCGCACTGGGCGCTGTTTCCGGGGATGGCGATCTTCGTCACCGTGCTCGCGATCAACTTCATCGGCGACGGGTTGCGCGACGCGCTCGACCCACGACGCGTGCTGTGATGGCCGACGCCGCGCCGCTGCTGCGCATCGAAGGGCTGAAGACGCACTTCCGCACCGATGCCGGCTGGCTGCACGCGGTCGACGGCGTCGACCTCGACGTCGACGCCGGCGAGACCCTCGGCATCGTCGGCGAGTCGGGCTGCGGCAAGAGCGTCACCGCGCGCACCGTGATGCGGCTCGTCGACGTGCCGCCGGGGCGCATCGTCGCCGGCCGCGTGCTGTGGCAGGGGCGCGACCTGCTGGCGCTGTCCGACGCCGCGATGCGACGGGTCCGCGCCAAGGAGATCGCGATGGTCTTCCAGGAGCCGATGACGTCGCTGAACCCGGTGCTGACGATCGGCGAGCAGATCGCCGAGAGCGTGCGCCTGCACGACGGGGCGAGCCGGCGCGACGCGCTCGACCGCGCGGTGCAGATGCTCGCGCGCGTGCGCATCCCGACGCCCGAGCGCCGCGTGCGCGATTACCCGCACCAGTTTTCCGGCGGCATGCGCCAGCGCGTGATGATCGCGATCGCGCTGGCGTGCAACCCGAAGCTGCTGATCGCCGACGAGCCGACGACCGCGCTCGACGTGACGATCCAGGCGCAGATCCTCGACCTGCTCGGCGAGCTGCAGGCCGAGTTCGGCATGGCGGTGGTGCTGATCACGCACGCGATGGGCGTCGTCGCCGAGACCTGCGAGCGCGTCGTCGTGATGTACGCCGGCCGCGTCGTCGAGGAGGCGCCGGCAGCGGCGCTGTTCGGCCACCCGCGCCATCCGTACACGCAAGGGCTGATCCGCAGCATTCCGCGGATCGACACCGCGGCAACGCACAAGGCGCGGTTGGCGACGATCGGCGGCACCGTGCCGCAGCTCGTCGCGCCGCCGCCGGGGTGCCGCTTCGCGCCGCGCTGCGCGTGGGCGATTCCGGCGTGCACCGCAGCCGACCCGCCGCTGCGGGCGATCGCGCCGGGGCACCGCGTGGCGTGCATCCGCGCCGAGGAGACCGCGTGACGCCACCCGCCGCGACCGCGCCGGCGCTGCTGCAGGTCGACGGCCTGGTCAAACGATTTCCGGTGCGCGCCGGCGTTTTCGCGCGCGTCGTCGACCACGTCCACGCGGTCGACGGCGTGTCGTTTCACATCGCTGCCGGCGAGACGCTCGGCCTGGTCGGCGAATCGGGCTGCGGCAAGAGCACGACCGGGCGCTGCGTGCTGCGCCTCGTCGAGCCGACCGCCGGCCACGTGCGCTTCGGCGGCGAGAGCGTCACCGGCGCCGACCGGCGCGCGCTGCGCGCGTTCGCGCGGCGGATGCAGATCGTCTTCCAGGACCCGTTCGCGAGCCTGAACCCGCGGATGACGGTCGGCGCGATCGTCGGCGAGGCGCTCGTGATCCACCGCCTCGCGCCGAACCCGCGCGCGGCGCAGGACCGCGTCGTCGAGCTGCTCGAAACCGTCGGCCTGCACGCCGACCACCGGCGGCGCTACCCGCACGAGTTCTCGGGCGGCCAGCGCCAGCGCATCGGCATCGCGCGCGCACTCGCCGTCGAGCCGCAGCTGATCGTCTGCGACGAGGCGGTGTCGGCGCTCGACGTGTCGATCCAGGCGCAGGTGATCAACCTGCTCGAAGACCTGCGCGAGCGGCTCGGCCTGAGCTATCTGTTCATCGCCCACGACCTCGCGGTCGTCGAACACATCAGCGACCGCGTCGCGGTGATGTACCTCGGCCGGATTGTCGAGATCGCGACCGCGAGCAAGCTCTACGCGCAGCCGCTGCACCCGTACACCGAGGCGCTGCTCGCCGCGGTGCCGGTGCCTGATCCGAACGTGAAGCGGCGGCGCGTCGCGTTGCCCGGCGACGTGCCGAGCCCGATCCACCGGCCGAGCGGCTGCCACTTCCACACGCGCTGCCCGATCGCGCAGTTTCCGCTGTGCAGCACCGAGGCGCCGCCGCTGAAGGCGAGCGCCGGCGACGCGACGCACCGCGTCGCGTGTCACTTCCGAGGCTGACGCCGCGCGCGCGGCGTCGACGCACCGCGCATCAGCCGCGGGACGCCGACGCGGCCTGCTGCGCCCATTGCGGCACGTGGTCGGCCGGCGGTTGCGACAGCCCGTCGATGCCGCCGAGCACGCCGAGCGTGACGATCGCGGCGAAAGCGAACGAAACGGCGCGGTGCAGCCAGCGGGGGGTGGTCATCGGGGGCCTCCAGCGAAACGTCGGGTTGCGATGGAAGGGATCGTGCCGCCGGCGACACCGCGCCGCGAGCGCGCTGCGACGAAACGGCGCTCTCCACCGACGAAGCGCGGCTGGACGCGACGAGGCCGCGTCACGTCGACGAAGAAGCGCGGGTGCGCGCGACGCGCCGCGTCCCGGCGCACGGGCACCGCCCCTGTGCCGCGGCCGCGACCGCGGCTCAGCCGGCGCCGGCGCCGCTCGCCGCCCACGCGGCGAACAGCGCGTGCAGCTGCTCGACGCCGTCGGTCAACGCCGCCGGGCCCGGTTGCAGGATGTCGCACGACTTGACCTCGTGCAGCCGGCCGCTCTTCACCGCGGGCACGTCGCTCCACCCGGGCCTGGCGGCGACGTTCGCGGCGCGGAACTTCTTGCCGCACCACGAGCCGACGACGACGTCGGGCGCGCGCCGCGCCGGCTCGAGCGGGTCGTCGACGATGCGGTCGCGTCCCATCGCGCAGCGCGCGAGCTCGGGGAAGACGTCGTCGCCGCCGGCCACCGCGACGAGTTCGGACACCCAGCGGATCGCGCTGATCGGCGGCGTGTCCCACTCCTCGAAATAGACGCGCGGCCGGTGCAGCCAGCGCGCGGCAGCGGCAGCGATCTCGGCGTGGCGGCGCGCAACGCCGTCGAGCCAGCGTTCGGCACGGTCGGCGGCGCCGACGATCCGCGCGACCAGGCGCAGCGTCGCGACGATCTCGGCGACGCTGCGCTGGTTGGTGACAAGCACGTTCAACCCGCGGCGGATCAGCTGCTGCGCGAGGTCGGCCTGCAGGTCGGAGAAGCCGACGACGAGGTCGGGTTCGAGGTCGACGATGCGGTCGACCTTGCCGTCCAGAAACGCGCTGACGCGCGGCTTTTCCTGCCGCGCGCGGCGCGGCCGTACCGTGTAGCCGCTGATGCCGACGATGCGCGCGTCCTCGCCGAGCAGATACAGCCACTCGGTCGTCTCCTCGGTGAGGCAGACGATGCGTTGCGGTCCATCTGCGCCGGTCATCGCGGCAACTGTACGGGGGTGCGCGCAAGGTGCGCGCCGAAGCGCCGTTGCGGGCAGGAGCGCCGACGCCCGTCGATATACTGCGGCTTTACCCCCTGGGCATCCGTCGACGACGGCTGCGTGCGGCCTGCCGAAGGCCGCGGCTGCGACATGACCAAATTCGTCTACGTGACCGGTGGCGTGGTGTCCTCGCTCGGCAAGGGCATCGCGGCGGCGTCGCTCGCGGCGATCCTCGAGTCGCGCGGGTTGAAGGTCACGCTGATCAAGCTCGATCCGTACCTCAACGTCGACCCGGGCACGATGAGCCCGTTCCAGCACGGCGAGGTCTTCGTCACCGACGACGGCGCCGAAACCGACCTCGACCTCGGCCACTACGAGCGCTTCATCACGACGAAGATGAAGCGCGCGAACAACTTCACCGCCGGGCAGATCTACAAGAGCGTGCTCGAACGCGAACGCCGCGGCGACTACCTCGGCAAGACGGTGCAGGTGATCCCGCACGTCACCAACGAGATCCAGGAATTCGTCAAGCGCGGCGCGGTCGACGTCGACGTCGCGATCGTCGAGATCGGCGGCACCGTCGGCGACATCGAAAGCCTGCCGTTCCTCGAAGCGGTGCGGCAGATGAGCCTGAAGCTCGGGCCCAGCCAGTCGGCCTTCGTCCACCTGACGTACCTGCCGTACATCGCGACCGCCGGCGAGCTCAAGACCAAGCCGACGCAGCACACGGTGCAGAAGCTGCGCGAGATCGGCATCCAGCCCGACGTGCTGCTGTGCCGCGCCGACCGGCCGATTCCCGACGACGAGCGCGACAAGATCAGCCTGTTCACCAACGTGCTGCCGCACGGCGTGATCAGCATGTGGGACGTCGACACGATCTACAAGGTGCCGCGCCTGCTGCACGAGCAGGGCCTGGACGAGCTGATCTGCATGAAGCTGCTGCAGCTGACGCGGCCGGCCGATCTGCGGCGCTGGGACGCGCTGGTGCACGAGGTCGAGCACCCGACGTCGACGGTGCGCATCGCGATGTGCGGCAAGTACACCGAGCTGTCGGACTCGTACAAGTCGCTCAACGAGGCGCTGCGCCACGCCGGCATCCACAACCACTGCAAGGTCGACATCGAGTACCTCGACGCCGAAGACCTGTCGGACGCCAACGCCGCGCAGCTCGCGCGGTTCGACGCGATCCTCGTTCCCGGCGGCTTCGGCAAGCGCGGCATCGAAGGCAAGATTGCCGCGGCGCGCTTCGCGCGCGAGCACGGCGTGCCCTACCTCGGCATCTGCCTCGGCATGCAGGTGGCGACGATCGAATACGCGCGCCACGTCGCCGGCCTGGCCGGCGCCGACAGCACCGAGTTCACGCCCGACACGCCGCACCCGGTGATCGCGCTGATCGAGGAATGGCAGGACCGCGACGGGTCGATCCAGCGGCGCCACGCGGGGTCGGACCTGGGCGGCACGATGCGCCTGGGCGCGCAGAGCTCCGACGTCAAGCCCGGCACGCTCGCGCACCGCATCTACGGCCCGGTCGTCACCGAGCGCCACCGGCACCGCTACGAGGCCAACGTCCACTACCTCGATCGGCTGCAGCAGGCCGGGCTCGTGATCAGCGCGTTGACGCAGGCCGAGAGGCTGACCGAGATCGTCGAGCTGCCGCAGGACCGCCACCCGTGGTTCATGGGCGTGCAGTTCCATCCCGAGTTCAAGAGCACGCCGTGGGGCGGCCACCCGCTGTTCACGAGCTACGTCGCGGCCGCGCTCGAGCACCGCGCACGGCGCACCGAGCCGGTCAAGGCCGTCGCGTGACGCCGGATCGACGATGAAGCTCTGCGGGTTTCCCGTCGGCATCGACCGGCCGCTGTTCCTGATCGCCGGCCCGTGCGTCGTCGAAAGCGAGCAGCTGCAGCTCGACGTCGCCGGCCGGCTGCAGGAGATCGCGCGAGGTCTCGGCCTGCCGTTCATCTTCAAGAGCAGCTACGACAAGGCCAACCGCAGCAGCGGCGCGAGCTTCCGCGGCCCCGGCATGGACCGCGGGCTCGAGATCCTGGCGACCGTCAAGCGCACGCTCGGCGTGCCGGTGCTGACCGACGTCCACACCGAAGCCGAGGTCGAGCGCGTCGCCGCGGTCGTCGACGTGCTGCAGACGCCGGCCTTCCTGTGCCGGCAGACCGACTTCATCCGCGCCGTCGCGCAAAGCGGCCGCCCGGTCAACTTGAAGAAGGGCCAGTTCCTCGCGCCGCACGACATGAAGAACGTCGTCGACAAAGCGCGCGCCGCGGCGCGCGACAAGGGTCTGGCCGACGACGTCTTCCTGGTGTGCGAACGCGGCGCGACCTTCGGCTACAACAACCTCGTCTCCGACATGCGCAGCTTGGCGATCCTGCGCGAGTGCGATGCGCCGGTGGTCTTCGACGCGACCCACAGCGTGCAGCTGCCCGGCGGCCAGGGCACGTCCAGCGGCGGCCAGTGCGAGTTCGTGCCGGTGCTCGCACGCGCCGCGGTCGCCGCCGGCGTCGCCGGTGTGTTCATGGAAACGCATCCCGACCCGGCCAAGGCGCTGTCCGACGGCCCGAACGCGGTGCCGCTGGCGCAGATGCGCTCGCTGCTCGAGCAGCTCGTCGAGATCGACCGCGTCGTCAAGTCGCGCCCGCTGCTCGAAGCCGACTTCTCGTGCGGACGATGACGCCGTTGCCGAGCGACGACGAGCTGGTCGCGGCGCTGCGCGCCGAGGTGCCGGGCATCCGCGCGGCATGGCTGTTCGGCAGTGCGGCCGAGGGCCGATTGCGACCCGACAGCGACATCGACGTCGCGGTCGTGCGCGATCTTCCGCTCGACGGGCTTGAACGCCACGACGCCGCCGGCCGACTCGCGTTGCGGTGGGGCCGCGACGTCGATTTGCTGGACTTCAAGCGGCTGACGCCGACAATTCAGGTTCACATCCTGTCCGGTCGCCGTCTGTTCGACGACGATCCCATCGCCGGCCACCTCGAGGCCGCGCGCTCGATGCGCGAGTGGCAGGATCTTCAGCAGTGGCAGCGGGTCCATCGACGCGCGCTCGCCGAGCGGTTGATGAACGCCGGGATGCCGCGATGACCCGTTTGCCGATCCGGTTCGCGCTGGCGCGCAAGGCCGCCAGCATCGAACGGTGCATCGCTCGCGCACGGGAAGAAAAGGCCGCGGCACGCGACTTCGCGACCGACTTCGGTCGGCAGGACGCAGCGATCCTCAACGTGCTCCGGGCCTGCGAAAGCGCGATCGACATCGCCAACATGGTGGTCGTCGAGGAAGGCGGAATCCCGCCCGACAGCGCGCGCGAAGCCTTCGATCGGATACGCGAGCGCGGCATCTTGTCCGAAGCCGATGCGGCCGCGCTGAAGAATATGGTCGGGTTTAGGAACGTCGTCGTTCACGACTACCGCGCGCTCGACCTCGACATTGCCGCTTCGGTCATCGACCGCGAACTCGACACGCTGGCACGCTTCGCCGGCGCCCTGCTGGCCCGCTACGACCGTCGAGCCGCCGAGTGCCCGCGCCCGCCTACCTGATCGTCGAGATGCACGTTACCGACCCCGAGCGCTATCGCGACTACATGGCCGCGGCGTTGGCGGCGGGGCGCGCCGCCGGCGGCGAGTACCTCGTCCGCGGCGGCCGGCACGAAACGCTCGAAGGCGACTGGCAGCCGCACCGCGTCGTCGTGCTGCGCTTCCCGAGCTACGAACAGGCCAAGGCCTTCTACGACGGCCCGACCTACCGCGCCGCGCGGCAGCACCGCGCGGGGACGACCGACTACTTCAACATGGTGCTGGTCGAGGGCGTGGAATGAAGCCCCCGAACTCCCTCCGGTCGCCCCCATCGCGTCGGGCCCCGGCGATCCGATACCACCCACTGAGCCAAGGAACCCCATGAGCGCCATCGTCGACATCGTCGGCCGCGAGATCCTCGACAGCCGCGGCAATCCCACCGTCGAGTGCGACGTGCTGCTTGAATCGGGCACGATGGGCCGCGCCGCGGTGCCCAGCGGCGCGTCGACCGGCAGCCGCGAAGCGATCGAGTTGCGCGACGGCGACAAGGCGCGCTACCTCGGCAAGGGAGTGATGCGCGCGGTCGAGCACATCAACACCGAGATCAGCGAGGCGGTGCTCGGGCTGGACGCCGCCGAGCAGGCGTTTCTCGACAAGACGCTGATCGACCTCGACGGCAGCGACAACAAGGGCCGCCTCGGCGCGAACGCGATCCTCGCGGTCAGCATGGCGGTGGCGCGCGCCGCGGCCGAGGAGTCGGGGCTGCCGCTGTACCGCTACTTCGGCGGTATGGGCGGGATGAGCCTGCCGGTGCCGATGATGAACGTCATCAACGGCGGCGCCCACGCCAACAACACCCTCGACCTGCAGGAGTTCATGATCATCCCGGTCGGCGCGCCGACGTTCCGCGAGGCGGTGCGCTACGGCGCCGAGGTCTTCCACGCGCTGAAGAAGATCATCGACGGCCGCGGCATGCCGACCAGCGTCGGCGACGAAGGCGGCTTCGCGCCGAACGTCGA
>CBDUBX010000092.1:0-9209 GCA_965365495.1 uncultured Burkholderiales bacterium | reverse complement strand
GCAGGCCGCGGCGCGCACCGCCTGCGGCGCGTCGCGCAGGCGAACGCCAGCGCACAGCGCCGCGGCGGTGGCGGCGTCGACCGGGTGGCGCGTCGTCGCGCGGTAGACCTTGGTGACGTGGCGCTTCGGCGACGTCAGGCGGTGCAGCAACGCGCCGTCGTCGGTCAGCAGCAGCAGTCCGGTGGTGTCGGCGTCGAGCCGGCCGACCGGCTGCACGCCGCGCCGCCGCAGCGGCGGCGGCAGCAGCGCGAGCACGCTCGGATGCCGGCCGGGGCGCTGCGAGCATTCGTAGCCGGCGGGCTTGTGCAGCACCAGCAGCGAGCGGGCGCGGAACGACCAGCGTTCGCCGCCCACGAAGAATTCGAGCCCTTCGGCTTCGACCTCGGTGGCCGGATCGACGACGACGTCGCCCCCGACGCGTACCTGCGCAGCCGCCAGCAGCGCCGCGCAATCACGGCGCGAGCCGAAGCCCTGGGCAAACAGCAGCTCGTCGATACGCATCGTTGCAAGTGTGGCACCGCACCCGGGGCTTGCCCGAGGGCGCGGGCCGCGGCGCGCGGCCGAAGATCGATGCGCGACGCATCGGCGCTCGCTGGAGGTCACGCCGTGTTCGATCCCCGCTTCCTCGTCCGCGGCCTGACGTCCGCGCTGCTGGCCGCGCTCGTCGCCGGCTGCTCCGGCAACGACGTCGACCTGGTCGCCGAGAACGCCTGCCTGCAGTACGCGCCGACCGGCGCGGTCTACGACCCCGGCACCCCGGGCGCAGGCGGCGCCCCCGAGATCGCCACCGGCTTCGCCGCGAAGACGGTGGTCGCGGCGCGCAGCTACATGGTCGTCGCCGCCAACCCGCTGGCGGCCAAGGCCGGCTGCGACGTTCTGAAGAAGGGCGGCAGCGCCGTCGACGCGGCGATCGCCACGCAGATGGTGCTGACGATCGTCGAGCCGCAGTCCAGCGGCATCGGCGGCGGCGCGTTCCTGCTGCACTACGACCGCGCGAAGAACACGGTCGTCGCCTACGACGGGCGCGAGACCGCGCCGGCGGCGGCATCCGAGAACTATCTGCGCTGGATCGCTGCCGACGACCCGCGCACGCCGATGCCCAACGCCCGCGCCAGCGGCCGCTCGATCGGCACCCCGGGCGTGCTGCACATGCTCGACGCCGCGCACGACGACGCCGGCCGGCTGCCGTGGCGCGAGTTGTTCGACCCGGCGATCCGCATCGCCAGCGAGGGCTTTCGCATCAGCCCCCGGATGGCGGCGTCGATCGCCGGTTCGGCCGCCAACCTCGCGCGCGACGCCGAAACCCGTGCCTACTTCCTGCAGGGCGACGGCACCGGCAAGCCCGCCGGCACGCTGCTGCAGAGTCCGGCGCTGGCCCAGACCTTCCGCACCATCGCCGACGGCGGCATCGCCGCGTTCTACGGCGGCGCGATCGCGCAGGACATCGTCGACGAGATCGGCGACACCAGCGGCGGCATCACCCCGGGGCTGACGACGCTGGCCGACCTGGCCGCCTACCGCTCGGTCAAGCGCGACGCGGTGTGCACCACGTACCGCAGCGCGGTCGTCTGCGGCATGCCGCCGCCGTCCAGCGGCGGCATCGCGGTGGCGCAGGCGCTCGGCATCCTCGAGAACTTCGACCTCGCGCCGCTGGCGCCGACGGCACTCGACATCAACGGCGGCCTGCCGACGGTGGCCGGAGTGCACCTCGTCGCCGAGGCCGAACGGCTGGCCTACGCCGACCGCGACAAGTACGTCGCCGACGCCGACTTCGTGCCGCTGCCCGGCGGCAGCCCGGCGGCGCTGCTCGACCGCGCCTACCTCGCGCAGCGCGCGGCGCTGATCGACCCGGCGCGCAGCATGGGCCGCGCCGCGCCGGGCGACTTCGGCCCGGTGACCCAAGGCGCGGCGCCGCCGTCGACCGAGAACGGGACGACGCAGATCACGATCGTCGATGCCGACGGCAACGTGGTGTCGATGACGACGACGATCGAATCGGGATTCGGCGCGTACCACATGACGCGCGGCGGCTTCCTGCTGAACAACCAGCTCACCGACTTCTCGGCCGCGCCGACCGACGCCGACGGCCACCCGATCGCCAACCGCGTCGCGCCGGGCAAGCGACCGCGCAGTTCGATGGCGCCGACACTGGTCTTCGATGCCACCGGCGGCGGCGCGCGCGGGAGCTTTCGCATGGCCACCGGGTCGCCCGGCGGCTCGACGATCATCCAGTACGTGACGAAGACGCTCGTCGGCGTGCTCGACTGGGGCTTAAACGCGCAGCAGGCGACGTCGATGGTCGCCTTCGGCGCGGCCAACTCGCCGACGACCAACGTCGGCGGCGAGCACCCGAACGTGAACCCCGCCGGCGAGCTCGTCACCGGGCTGCAGGCCCTCGGTCACGCCGTCAGCACCGCGCAGCAGAGCAGCGGCATCGGCACGATCGTGCGGCGCACGAACAGCGTCGGCGACGACTACCTCGAAGGCGGTGCCGACCCGCGGCGCGAAGGCGTGGCGCTCGGCGACCTCTTTCCGCCGAACTGACGCCTAGGCCCGGTCGCCCGCGGCCGGCAGCGGCGGGTCGGCCAGCGGCATCGCGGCGAGCACCGCGTTGCGGATCGCCGCGGCGACCGCGTCGGCGGCCAGCGCGCCGAGCGTCACCAGATCCGGCTCGCCGGCGACACCGCCGGTGGCGAGCGCGAACAACGTGTCGCCGTCGTGCGGCGTCAGCGGGTCGACGGCGCGGGCGATGCCGGCGTGCGCCAGGTGCGCGAGCTGCGTCGCCTGCGACTTCGTCAGCCGGGCGTCGGTGGCGACGACGCCGATCGTCGTCGCGCTGCCCGCCAGCGCGCGGTGGGCAGTGGCGCCCTCGTCGCGCGCGGCGCGCCAGCCGATGACGCGCCGGCCGTCGGCGCTGCGCACGCCGGCGAGCACCCGGCCGTCGGCGCTGACGACGTCGCCGACGGCGTTCACTGCCACCAGCGCCGCGACCGTCGCCCCGTCCGACGCGAGCGACGCGGTGCCGACGCCGCCGCGCGTCGCCCGCGAGCGGCCGTAGAGCTTGCCGACCGTGGCGCCGGCGCCGGCGCCGACACTGCCTTCGCCGACCCAGCGGGCAACGGCCGCGTCGTCGCAGGCCGCACGCCCGCATCGGGCGTCGGGGCGGATCCGTGAGTCGCCGAGCCACAGGTCGAACAGCACCGCCGCCGGCACGATCGGCACGCGCACACCGGCGACGTCGAGCCCATGGCCGGCGTCGTCGAGCCAGCGCATCACGCCGCCGGCGGCGTCGAGGCCGAACGCGCTGCCACCGGTCAGCACGAGCGCGTGCACGCGGTCCACTGTGTTCTCCGGACGCAGCAGATCGGTGTCGCGCGTGCCCGGCGCGCCGCCGCGCACCGACACGCCGGCGACGACGCCATGCGGGCACAGCACGACACTGCACCCGGTGGCGCGACCGGCCATCTCGGCGTGGCCGGCGTAGAGGCCGGCGATGTCGGTGATCGACCCCGGGTGGCGGGGTGGCGCGGCGGTGTCGTCGGCCATCACGACCGAAGCCGGCAGGCGACGCTCCTCACGCAAATACCCCCGCGTGGTCGGTCATCCGCGCCGCCACCTCGCCGACGTGGTGCAGCGTGTCGCCGAGCGACAGCTCGAGCATCGTCAGCCGCTTGAAGTAGTGGCTCGCGACGTAGTCGTCGGTGCAGCCGATGCCGCCGTGCAGCTGAATGCACTGCTGGCCGACGAAGCGCATGCTGTGGCCCAGCTGCACCCGCGCCTGGCTCACGGCGCGCCGGCGCTGCGGCGTTGGCTCGCGCTGCTTCAGCGTCGCGTAGTAGCTCATCGATCGGCCGAGCTCGAGCTGCATCTTGACGTCTGCGATACGGTGGCGCAGCGCCTGGAAGGTCGCGATCGGCACGCCGAACTGCTTGCGCGCGTTCATGTAGCCGACGGTGATTTCGACGAGACGGTCCATCAGGCCGACGCCTTCGGCGCACTCTGCGGCGATGCCGGCGTCGATCGCGGCGTCGATCGTGTCGGTGGCGTCGGCAGCGACGAGCGTCGCCGGCGCGTCGGCGAAGGTCACGTCGGCGGCGCGCGCGCCGTCGTGCGTCGGATAGCCGACGACGGCGGCGGCACTGGCGCGCTCGACGACGAACAGCGCGGGCGCGCCGTCGCCATCGTCGCCGGCGATGCGCGCCGGCACGAGGTAGGCGTCGGCCTCATCGCCGGCGGCGACGACGCACGCCGTGCCGGAGAGCCGCCAGCCGGCGCCGGCGCGCACAGCGCGGTGACCGACGCGCGCCACTTCCCAGCGCGAGCGGCGGTCGACGAGCGCCGGCACGACAAGCGCGTCGCCCGACGCCACGCGCGGCAGCCACGACGCCTGCACGTCGGCCGGCGCCGCGGCGAGCAGCGCCGGCGCGATCACCGCCGCTTCGACGTACGGCGCGTTGACGAGGCCGCGGCCGAGCTCCTCGCAGACGACCATCGCGTCGACCGCGCCGTGGCCGAGGCCGCCGTGCTCGTCGGCGACGAGCAGCGCGGGCAACCCTAGGTCGGCGAGCTCGCGCCACACGTCACGCGTCGCGCCGCCGGCCTGCGCCAGCGCGTGCCGCCGGTCGAACGAAAAGCCCCGGTCGACCCAGCGCCGCACCGCGTCGCGCAGCGACTGCTGGTCGTCGGAGAAGTCGAAGTCCATCGCCAATACTCCTGTTCATCGCGACGCGCGGCGCAGCCGCAGCGTCCATCCATCTTCTGATCAGAACCCCCCTTCTCCTCGGGGGAAGGGGGCAGGGGGAAGGAGCGAAACGGAATACCGGCGGTTCTCGGCGTCAGCCGAGAACCGTCTGCGCCACGATGTTCCTTTGCACCTCGTTCGATCCGCCGTAGATCGTCGTCTTGCGCATGTTGAAGTACTGCCCCGCCAGCGGCAGCAGCGCCGACGGCACCGCGAGGTCGCCCTGCCAGCCGGCGTCCATCGCCTCGAACACGAACGCCCGCGCCAGCGGCCCGGCGGCGAGCAGCATCAGCTCGGTGTAAGCCTGCTGGATCTCGCTGCCGCGGATCTTCAGCAGCCCGGCGATGTCGAGGCTTTGCTTGCCGCTCTTCTCGGCGCTCAACACGCGCAACACCAGCATTTCGAGCGCGACGACGTCGACCTCGAGCAGCGCGATGCGGTCGCGGAACCGCGCGTCGTCCCACAGCCCTTCGGCCTGCGCCAGCCGCTTCAGCCGCTCGAGCTCGCGCTTGGCGCGGTTGACGTCGGCGATGTTGGTGCGTTCGTGCGCCAGCAGGTGCTTGGCATACGTCCAGCCCTGGTTCTCCTCGCCGATGAGGTTGTCGGCGGGCACTTCGACATCGTCGAAGAACACCTCGTTGACCTCGGGCTCGCCGTCCATCAGCACGATCGGCCGCACCGTCACGCCGCGGCTCTTCATGTCGATCAGCAAGAAGCTGATGCCGCGCTGCGGCTTGCCGTCGCTGCTCGTGCGCACGAGGCAGAAGATCCAGTCGCCGTGCTGGCCGAGCGTCGTCCACGTCTTCTGCCCGTTGACGACGTAGACGTCGCCGCGCGGCGTGGTGCGGCGTTCGGCGCGGCACTTCAGCGACGCCAGGTCGCTGCCGGCGTCGGGCTCGCTGTAGCCCTGGCTCCACCAGACCTCGCCGCTGGCGATGCCGGGCAGGAAGCGCTGCTGCTGCTCGGGCGTGCCGAAGGCCATGATCACCGGTGCGACCATCACCGGGCCGAACGGCACGAGGCGCGGCGCGCCGGCGAGTGCGCATTCTTCTTCGAACAGGTGCTTCTGCACCGCGGTCCAGCCCGGGCCGCCGTGCGCCTTCGGCCAGCCCGACCCGAGCCAGCCGCGGCTGCCGAGGATCTTGGCCCAGCGCTGCAGGTCGTCGCGCGTCAGCCGCTGCGCCGCGAGCACCTTGCGCCGGATGTCGTCGGGCAGGTTCGCGCCGACCCACTCACGGACCTCGTCGCGAAACGCCGTTTCGGCTGGGGTGAAGCTCAGGTCCATCGGCCGTCTCCGCGCGATCTTCGGTTCTCGACGCGCCGACATCGCGAACGTCGCACCGGCGCCGGTCAGCCGTTGTAGCACGCACGCCCGCAGCCGATCTGTCGCCGGCGAGACGTGCCGTGGCGCAGCGCGCGACCCGCTAGTCGCGCGCGCCCCGCTGCTTGTCAATCGCGGAAGTTCTCGAACTTCAGCGGCACGTCGGCGAGCTTGGCGCGCAGCAGCGCGATCGCCGCCTGCAGGTCGTCGCGCTTGGCGCCGGTGACGCGAACCGTGTCGCCCTGCACCTGCGCCTGGACCTTGAGCTTGCTCTGCTTGATTTCGGCCTGGATCTTCCGCGCCGTATCGGCGCCGACGCCGGTCGTCACCGCCACCGCGAGCTTGAGCTTGTCGCCGCCGAGCTTGGCCGGCGCGGCGGCGAAGTCGAACAGCCGCGCGTCGACGTTGCGTTTGGCCAGCCGCGCGAGCAGCACGTCGCGCACCTGCTGCAGCTGGAAGTCGCTGTCGGCGTAGAGCGCGAGTTCGCGCTCCTTGGCGCCGCGCTCGATCGCTTCCACTTTGGCGCTCGACCCCTTGAAGTCGAAGCGCGTCGCGATCTCCTTGTTGGCCTGCTCGACGGCGTTGCGCAACTCGACGAGATCCGGGGAGATGACGGCATCGAAGCTGGGCATGGCGCAACCCTCAAGGCACGGGTGGGATCGCGCAAAATTCTCGCATGCCCCCCACCGGAGTCGAGCGCCCGCCGCTGGCCGTCGAGCCCGGTGCCAGCCTGCGCGACCACAACACCTTCGGCCTGCCGGCGACGGCCAGGACGCTGGTGCGGATCGCGTCGGAAGCCGACGTCAAGCGCGTCGTCGACCACCCGAACTACGGTGTCGCGCCGAAGTTCATCCTCGGCGGCGGCAGCAACGTCGTCTTCGCGCGCGACGTCGACGCGGTGGTGCTGAAGGTCGAGATCGGCGGCATCCGCGTCGTCGCCGAGCGCGCCGACGCGACGATCGTCGAAGCCGGTGCCGGCGTCGGCTGGCACGCGCTGGTCGAATGGACGCTCGACCACGGCCTGCCCGGTCTCGAGAACCTGGCGCTGATCCCGGGGACCGTCGGCGCGTCGCCGGTGCAGAACATCGGCGCCTACGGCGTCGAGCTCAGCGAGCGCTTCGACTCGCTCGACGCGGTCGACCTCGTCACCGGGCGCAGCGTGACGCTTGCCGCCGCGCAGTGCCGCTTCGGCTACCGCGACAGCGTCTTCAAGCACGCCGGCTTCGGCGGGTTGGCCGGCAAGTCGGTGATCACGCGCGTGCGCTACGCGCTGCCGCGGCCGTGGCGGCCGGTGCTCGGCTACGTCGACCTCGAACGGCGGATGCACGACAGCGGCGACGCCTCGCCCGACGCGCGGACGGTGTTCGACTGGGTGTGCGCGATCCGCCGCGCCAAGCTGCCCGACCCGGCGCAGATCGGCAACGCCGGCAGCTTCTTCAAGAACCCGGTCGTCACCGCCGAGCAGTGCCGCGACATCATCGGCCGCGACCCCGAGATCGTGCATTACGCGCTCGCCGACGGCAGCTACAAGCTGGCCGCGGGCTGGCTGATCGACGCCTGCGGCTGGAAGGGCAAGACCGTCGGCCGCGCCGGTGTCTACGAGCGCCAGGCGCTGGTCCTCGTCAACCGCGGCGGCGCCACCGGCGCCGAGGTGCTGACCCTGGCCCGGGCGATCCAGGAAAGCGTCTACGGCCGCTTCGGCATCCGCCTCGAACCCGAGCCGGTGATCGTCTGACGCGCGGCCCGCGCGCGAAATGCACGGGTCAGCGCGCCGTCGACGCGCTGCGCAGCTCGTTCGCGGTCGCCCGCAGCAGGTCCTCGTAGCGCTGCACGAGCCGCGCGATCTCGTGCGCCGGCAGCGACGCGGCGCCGGCGTGCAGCGCCTGCGCGGTGTCGGCGAGCGCGGCCAGCCCGAGGTGCAGCGCCGCGCCGCGCGCCGCCTGCGCGGTGACGCGCAGCTCGTCGGTGCGAGCGTGGCGCACCGCGGCGCGCATCGACGCCACCGTCTGCGCGCCCTGCGCGAGGAAGTCGTGGGTCAATTCGGCGACGCGCTGCGTCGACAGCACGCGTTGCGCGGCGGCGACGGCGGCGGCGTCGACGAGCGGCGGCGCCCCGGTGGGCCCGACCGTCGACACGGTGGCCAGCGGCTGCGGCGCGCCGCCGGCGGCGCCGCCGAGCCGCCGCCGCAACGAGCTGGCAAGGTCTTCGGCGCGCACCGGCTTGGCGAGGAAGTCGTTCATTCCGGCGAGCAGGCAGGCGTCGCGCGCAGTGCCGGGGTCGTCGGCGGTCAGCGCGACGATCGGCAGCGTCGAGCGCACCGGGTCGGGCAGCGCGCGGATCGCGCGCGTCGCCCCGAGGCCGTCGAGCAGCGGCATGTGCAGGTCCATCAGCACGACGTCGTGGCGGCGCTCGCGCACCGCGGCCACCGCCGCGGCGCCGTCGACCGCGTAGTCGACGGTGTGGCCCATCGCCTGCAGCAGCGCGCCGAGATAGGTGCGATTGACCGGGTGGTCCTCGGCGACGAGGACGTCGAGGCGGCGCGGCGTCGGCGGCGTCGCGGGCGTCGCGTCGTCGACGGCCGCCGGCAGCGCCGGTGTGCCCAAGGTCACGGCGGGGGTGGCGGTCGCCGCGAGTGCGGCCATCGGCGCAGTGGCGGGCGTTGCGGCCGTTGCGTTTCCTGCGTCGATCGACGTACCGGCGACGGCGGTCGGCGACGGCGCCGCCGCGGCGGCTGCGGCCAACGCAGGCGTCGAGCTCGGCGCGGCTGCCGGCAAGCCCGACGACACCGCGGTCGCGGGCGGGGGTTCGGCTGCGTGCCCGCCGGTCGCGGAGGTCGACGTGTCGCGCCGGCGCCAGCGCGCGCGCGTGCCGCTCCACACCAGCGGCACGCACGCCAGCAGCAGCACCGCGGTCAGCGCTCCGGCCAGCCGCTGCGCGCGGCGCAGCGTCGCTTGTCGTTCGACCGCGGCCGCCCGCAGCCGCTGTTGACCCGCGTCGACGGCGCTGTACCACGACGCGTCGGCGGCCGCGAGGGCGGGGCGCAGCGCGGCGGCGAGCGCGGCATCGTCGGCGGCGGCACCGCCGGCGGCGGCGTCGACCTCCGTCACCGCATCGCCGGCGCGCCGCGCATCGTGGCGGCCCGCCGCC
>CBDUBX010000091.1:0-9259 GCA_965365495.1 uncultured Burkholderiales bacterium | reverse complement strand
AGCTTCGAGATCGAGTTCAACCACCCGGCGGTCGACGCCACCGGCCGCCGCGTCGAGTTCGACTTCTCGTCGGGGCAGTACCCGCGCGACATCGCACGCGCGCGCACCTTCGGCTTCACGCGCGACGTCGAGGCGATGCGTGCGCGGGGGCTCGGCCTCGGCGGCAACATGGACAACGTCATCGTCGTCGACGACTTCCGCGTGCTCAATGCCGACGGGCTGCGCTACGACGACGAGTTCGTCAAGCACAAGATCCTCGACGCGATCGGCGACTTGCACATCGCCGGGCGGCCGCTGCTCGCGCGCTACACCGCGTACAAGAGCGGCCACGCGCTGAACAACCGTCTGCTGCGCACGCTGCTCGCCGACCAAGCGGCGTACGACGTCGTCACCTTCGACGACGCCGCCGACGCGCCGGCCGGGTTCGGCGCGCTCGCGCCGGCCTGGTGATGGTCGCGTTTCGCTTCGTCTTCGGGCTGCTGCTCGTCGCCGGCCTCGTCTGCTTCGTGACCTACGCGACGACCGGCGACGTCGAGTGGCGGCGGCGCGGCGTCGTCATCGTCAAGTGGACGCTCGTCGCCGCGCTCGGCTTCTTCGCGGTGCTGATCGGCGAGCGGCTGGTCGAGACGTTGTAAGCGGGTCGCGCGCGCGTCGCGCCGCCGATCAGCGCGTCGCCGGCGGGCGCTGGCCGACGACGACCGACAGCGTCAGCGACTCTGCGCCGCGCTGCACCTCGACCGCCGCGGTGCTGCCCGGCGCGAGCGCGGCCACCGCGGCGAACAGGTCGGCGGCGTTGCGCACCGGCTTCTCGCCGATGCGCACGACGACGTCGCCGGGCTGCACGCCGCCGCGCGCCGCGGGCCCGTCCTGCAGCACGCCGGTGATCAGCACCCCCGACGTCACCGGCAGCGACAGGCTCTCGGCGAGTTCGGTGCCGAGGTCGCGCGGCTCGACGCCGATCCAGCCGCGCTTGACCTCGCCGCCGGCGATCAGCGCCTCCATCACTTGGCGCGCGGTGTCGACCGGCACCGCGAAGCCGATGCCCAGGCTGCCGCCGGTGCGCGAAAAGATCGCGGTGTTGATGCCGACGAGGTGGCCGTCGGCGTCGACCAGCGCGCCACCCGAATTGCCGGGGTTGATCGCGGCGTCGGTCTGGATGAAGTTCTGGAAGCGCGACGCGCCGGGGCGGTCGAGCGCGCTGACGATGCCGGCGGTGACCGTCTGGCCGACGTTGAACGGGTTGCCGATCGCCAGCACCGCATCGCCGACGCGCAGCGCGCGCAGGTCGCCGAGCGTGACCACCGGCAGCCGGTCGAGATCGATCTTCAGCACCGCGAGGTCGGTCTCGGCGTCGCTGCCGACGACCCGCGCCTGCGTGCTGCGGCCGTCGGCCAGCTGAACCTCGATGTCGGCGGCGTCCGCGACGACATGGTGGTTGGTCAGCAGATAGCCTTCGGGCGCGACGATGACCCCCGACCCGAGGCCGACCTGCTGCGCCGTCGGCGGCTGGTCGCCGAAGAAGAAGCGGAAGTGCGGGTCGTCGGCGTGCGGGTTGCGTTGCGCCAGCCTCGTCGCGGTGACGCTGACCACCGCCGGCGCGGCGCGTTCGGCGGCGCGCGCGTAGCCGCCCGCCAACAGCGCGCCGCTGGCCGGCCGCGTCGCCGGCGCGGCGACCTGGACGACGGTCGCCGACGGCCACACGCCGCCGGCGCGGCCGCCCGGCAGCCATTCGGGCTTCAGCGTCGCCACGACGAACAGCACCGCGACCGCGACGGTGACGGCCTGCGTGAAGACGAGCCAGGTTCTACGCCACATCGTCCGAAGCGCGCCGACGGCGGCGGGCCTTTACTGCGGGTTCTTCAGCACAATGCGCCGCATGGCGCGGCGCTCCGACATCGACGGCTGGTTGCAGACGCTGCTGCAGCCGGAGTCGTTCACCGATTATGGGCCGAACGGCCTGCAGGTCGAGGGCACGGCCGACGTGCGGCGCGTCGCCAGCGGCGTCACCGCGAGCCTGGCGTTCATCGACGCGGCGATCGACGCCGGCGCCGACACGCTGGTCGTCCACCACGGACTGTTCTGGCGCGGCCACGACGGAAGGCTCACCGGCTGGCTCGGCGCGCGCGTGAAGCGGCTGATGGTCGCCGGCGCCAACCTCTACGCCTACCACCTGCCGCTCGACGCGCACGCCGACGTCGGCAACAACGCGCAGCTCGCGCGCCGTCTCGGGCTCGTCGCCGACGGCAGATTCGGCGCGCAGGCGCTCGGCTTCGTCGGCGCGCCCGACGGCGGCGAGATCGCGCTCGCCGACTTCGCCGCGCGCTGCGCCGCGGCTCTCGGCCGCGCACCGGTCGTCGTGCCGGGCGACGGCCGCGCGCTGCGCCGCATCGCATGGTGCACGGGCGGCGCGCAAGGCTGGTTCGAAGACGCGATCGCCGCCGGCGCCGACGCCTACGTCACCGGCGAGATCTCGGAGCCGCAGGCCCACCTCGCGCGCGAGACCGGCGTCGCGTTCCTCGCCTGCGGCCACCACGCGACCGAGCGCTACGGCGTCGCCGCGCTCGGCGCCGCGCTGGCCGAACGCTTCGGCGTCGACCACGTCGCGATCGATGTCGACAACCCGGCATGACGGCGCCGACCCGATCGGCGGCCGACGGCGCGGCGATGTCGTCGTCGTCGGCGGCGTTGTCGTTGTCGACCGCCGAGGAGGCGCGCTTCCCGCGACGCGCCGACGACGCGGCGCCGCCGCTCGTCGTGACGATGGGCGACGCCGCCGGCATCGGTCCGGAGATCATCGTCGGCGCGCACGCTGCCGGCGCGCTGGGACGGGCGGTCGTCGTCGGCGACGCCGCGGTGCTGCGCCGTGCCGGCGGCGACCGCGCGTCGCCGCTGGCCGTCGTCGACAGGCCGGCCGACGTCGCCGACGTGCCGCCGGGGTGCCTCGCGGTGATCGAGCCGCCAGGCCTGCCGCCGGGGCTGGCCGCGCTGACGCTCGGGGTCGTCGACGCGCGCAACGGCGCCGCGGCGGCGCGCTGCATCGAGCACGCGGTGCGGCTGGTACGCTCGGGCGCCGGCGCGGCGATCGTCACCGCGCCGATCCACAAGTCGGCGCTCGCCGCCGCCGGCGTGCCGTACCCCGGACACACCGAGATGCTGCAGGCGCTGGCCGCGGCGCCGGGCGCGCCGCCACCGCCGGTGTGGATGATGCTGGCCAACGACGAGCTGCGCGTCGTGCTGGTGACGATCCACGTCGCGCTGCGCGCGGCGATCGACGCGCTCAGCGCCGATCGTGTGCTCGCCACGCTGCGCATCACGCACGCCGCTGCGCCGGTGATGGGGCTCGCCGCGGCGCCGCGCATCGGCGTTGCTGGGTTGAACCCGCACGCCGGCGAAGACGGCCTGTTCGGCGACGAGGAGCAACGGATCATCGCGCCGGCGATCCGCGCCGCGGTCGCCGAAGGCATCGCTGCCAGCGGCCCGCACCCGCCCGACACGGTGTTCATGCGCGCACGCCGCGGCGCGTTCGACGTCGTCGTCGCGATGACCCACGACCACGGGTTGATCCCGGTGAAGTACTTGGGCGTCGAGCACGGCGTCAACGTCACGCTCGGGCTGCCGTTCGTTCGCACCAGCCCCGACCACGGCACGGCGTACGACATCGCCGGCCGCGGCGTCGCCGACGCGTCGAGCCTGATCGCGGCGCTGCGTTACGCCCGCCGCGCAACCGCGGCGCGGTCGCGCTAGCGAACCCGGCGCGGTCAGCCGCGACCGCCGATGCGGACGGCTGGCGGCGGTACTCGCTCGGCGGCACGCCGGCGAAGGCGCGGAACGCGCGGCTGAAGTGCGCCATGCTCGAGAACCCGTGCGCGAACGCGATGTCGGTCAGCGACTGCTGCACGCCGACGCGCCCGTCGATCGCGCGGCGGCACGCTTCGAGCCGCTGGCGCAGCACGTAGCCGGCGACGCCGTCGGGCTCTTCGGCGAACGCGTTGTACAGCTGGCGCCGGCTGCACGCCAGCGCCGCGGCGATGCCGTCGACCGACAGCGCGGGGTCGGCGAGGTGCGCCGCGACGTGCTGCTTGATGCGCTCGCGCAGCGCCTCGCGCTGGGTCAGGCCGGTCTCGCGGCCGGCGAGCTCGAGCATCGACAGGTGCACGAGCTGCGTGATCGCGTCGCCGACGCCGCGCGCGGCGATGTCGCCCATCCCCGGCAGCTCGCGCCACGCGCTGCGCATCGTGTCGAGCGCCAGCCGCGACACGCCGCCCGACCCGCCGAGGCGGCGCGCGACCAGCGGCTCAAGCGCGACGCCGCGCTCGGCGATGCGCTCGCGCGGCAGCATCACGATCAGGTGCTCGACGCGCACCGGGTTGGCGACCGCGTAGGCCGCCGTCGTGTCGTACAGGCTCCACTGGTCGGGCGTGACCCAGGTTTCGCGGCCGGCCTGCTCGACGCCGGCGCAGCCGGTCAGCGGCGCGACGATCTTCAGATAGCCGGCATCGTTGTGCCGCGCCTGGCCGGCGCTGCGCACGACGCGGTGGCGGTCGGCCTCGAGCCGCGTCAGCACGACGTCGCCGGCGAGCAGCGTCTCGCAGCGGCCGTCGAAGTCGGTGTCGCCGTAGTTGTCGGTCTTCAGCCCGTGGAACAGGCGGTCGAGCCAGTCGGCGAAGAACCCAGGCCGCTCGCGCGCGGCGACGCTCTGGGTGTCGATCTGCTGGCGCGCACGCATCCGCGCAAGCGTAGGGCAGCGGCTGCGGCGGCGCGCCGGGGTTAGACCCGATGCCGCGTGCGCAGCCAGTCAAGCGGCGTGCATGCCGCGTCAAGCGGCGCGCGCTGCGGCTTCGAACAATGCGCGTCGCCGCCGCGGTCGCCGACCGCCGGCGTGATCGTCCAAGAGCTCAGGAGACACCCCGATGACCGTCCGCCGCACGTTGATCAAAGCCGCCGTCGCCGCGCCCGCGGCACTGTCGCTGCCCGGGCTGGCACGCAGCCAGAGCGCGCCGGTGCGCATCGGCTACACGATGGCGCGCACCGGGCCGTGGGCCACCGGCGCGCAGGTCAGCCAGGAGCCGAACTACCTGCTGTGGGCCGAGCAGCAGAACGCCGCGGGCGGCCTGTCGGTGCGCGGCGCGCGGCGGCCGATCGAGCTCCTCGGCAGCGACGACCGCAGCGACATCGAAACCTGCGTTCGCACCTACGAGAAGCTGATGACCAGCGACAAGGTCGACCTCGTGCTGCCGCCGTGGGGCAGCAACGCCAACTTCGCCGTCGCGCCGCTGGCCACGCGCCACCAGTACCCGTTTCTCGCGCCGACGGCGCTGTCGCGCCGGCTCGTCGAGATGAAGCTGCCGTACTTCTTCCTGATGCTGCAGCAGCCCAAGCCGATGATGGACGCGCTCGTCGAGATGCTGAAGGCGGGCGGCGCGAAGACGCTCGCGGTGATCTACGTCGACGATCTGTTCGGCCTCGAGAACTACGCCGCGTTGAAGGTGGCGGTGCAGGGCAGCGGCATGCAGATCGTCGACGACAAGAGCTACCCGCTCGGCGTCAAGGACCTGAGCCCGGTGCTGCGCGGCATGAAGGACCGCAACCCCGATGCGTTCATCGGCCTGACCTACCCGCCGGACACGATCCTCGCCAGCCGCCAGTCGCGCGAGATCGGCTTCAACCCGCGGTTCTTCTACGCCAGCGTCGGCACCGCGTTCCAGCTCTACCGCAACGTGATGGCCGCCAACGCCGAAGGCGTGCTCGGCATGGGCAGCTGGAACGCCAAGACGAGCCCCGGCGCGAAGGCCTACTTCGATGCCCACGTCGCCAAGTTCCAGAAGGAGCCCGACCGCTGGGCGAGCGGCGCGACGTGGGCGTCGCTCGAGATCCTGACCGCGGCGGTCGGCCGCGTCGGCCTCGACCGCAAGGCGATCCGCGACTACGTGGCCGCCGGCAACCACGACACGATCCTCGGCAAGGTGCGCTTCGCCGGCAGCGAGAACGTCGGCACGCCGGGCAGCGTCGGCCAGTGGCAGAAGGGCGAGTTCGAGGTCGTCTGGCCGAAGTCGATGGCCACGGCGCCGCTCGTCGCGACCAAGCCGAACTGGAGCTGAATCGAAGATGAGCCTCGGCGGCTGGGCCGAGCTGCTGGCCTCGGGGCTGATCACCGGCGGGCTGTACGCGCTGGTGGCGCTCGGGCTGAACCTGCAGTACGGCCTGATGCGCATCCTGAACATCGCGCACGGCGAATTCATGATGGTCGGCGCGCTGGCGACGTGGATGGCGCACACCGCGCTCGGCATCTCGCCGCTCGTGATGCTGCCGCTGGCCTTTCTCGGCATGGCGGCGCTCGGCTGGGCGATCCACCGGCTCGTCTTCCGCCGCCTGTCGCGCACCAGCCCGAACCTCGACGTTTTCGAAGCGCGCGGCTTGATGGCGTGCTTCGGGCTGATGTTCCTGGTGCAGAACTTCGCCCACCTCGTCTGGGGCGGCGACCTGCGCGGCTACGACTACCTGGCCGATCCGGTGGCCATCGGCGACGCGCGCTTCACCGCCAACAAGCTGCTGCTGTTCGCACTGGCGCTGGCGTTCAGCGTCGCGCTGATCGTCGTGCTGCGCGTCACGCTGCTCGGCAAGGGGGTGCGCGCGCTGATGCAGTCGCCGACCGGCGCGCAGCTCGTCGGCATCGACACCGAGCGGCTGCACCCGCTGATGTTCGGCGTCGGCCTCGGGCTGTCGGGTGTGGCCGGCTGCCTGCTGTCGATGGCCGAGACGGTGTCGCCGGCGGCGGGCGAGCCGTACACGGTGACGGCGCTGATCGTGATCACGCTCGGCGGCTTCGGCAGCATGGGCGGCGCGCTCGCCGGCGCGCTGGCGCTCGGCGTCGTCGAGGCGGTCGGGATGCACTACACGAGCCCGTCGCTGAAGTCGCTGATGTCGTACGCGTTGTTCATCGCGGTGCTGTTGTGGAAGCCCAACGGGCTGTTCACGCGGTCGCTGCGCACCGCATGACCGGCAGCGACGCGACCGCGGCGCGCGTCGGCGCCGCCGCTGCGGTCGACGCCGCGGCGGTCGCGCGGCCGGGCGCCGCAACGGTGGACACCGACGCCGCCGCCGCGGTCCGTTTCGACCGCCGCCGGCCGATCGGCACCGACGCCGCGGCGATCGTCGCGGTGCTCGTCGTCGGCGGCGCGCTGCCGCTGGCCGCCAGCGACTTCGTCGTGTCGCTGGCGTTGAGCTGCCTGATGTACGCCGCGCTGGCGACGAGCTGGTCGCTGTTCGCCGGCACCACCGGCTACCTGTCGCTGGCGACCGCGGCGTTCTTCGGCCTCGGCGCCTACGCCGCGGCGCTGGCGCTCGACCACCTGCCGTGGCCGGCGGTCGTCGCCGTCGGCGCGGCGGTCGCCGCCGCGGTCGCGCTGGCGATCGGGCTGGCGGTGCTGCACCTGCGCGGCACCTACTTCGCGGTGCTGACCTTCGGCATGACCGAGTTGATCCGCCACGCGATCACGTACTGGGAGAAACAGGTCACCGGCACCGTCGGCCGCGTCCTCGTCACGGTTCCCGGGCGCGACACCGTCTACTACACGGTGCTCGGGCTCGCGGTCGTCGCGCTCGCCACCGCGATCGTGGTGCGGCGCAGCCGCTTCGGCCTGGCGCTGGCCGGCATCGGCGCCGACGAACAGCGCGCGCAGACCCTCGGCGTGAACACGCGCTGGGTCAAGACGGCGGGGTTCATGCTCACCGCAGCGGTCGCCGGCGCGGTCGGCGCGGCGATGAGCGTGCGCTGGACCTACATCGACCCGCACACCGTGTTCAACCCGTTCATCGGCTTTCAGACGGTGCTGATCGCGCTGATCGGCGGCGCGGCGACGCTGTGGGGACCGCTGGTCGCGGCGATCGCGTTCTCGGTGCTCGCCGAGACGCTGCGGCTGTCGCTGCCCGAGGTGTACATGATGACGCTCGGACTGCTGCTCGTGCTGTGGGTGCTGTACCTGCCGGGCGGCGTCGCGCCGCTGCAGCGCACGCTCGCGGGATGGCTGAGGCGGCGCTGGTGAACGGCCACCCGCTGCTCGAATCGCGCGCGGTCACGGTCCGTTTCGGCGGGCTGACCGCGGTCGACGCGGTCAACGCGGCGTTCGCGCCGGGCGAGCTCGTCGGCATCATCGGCCCCAACGGCGCCGGCAAGACGACGTTTTTCAACACGCTGTCGGGCGTGGCGGTGCCGACGTCGGGCGACATCTTCGCGCAGGGGCAGCGCCTCACCGGCGCCGGACCGCACCGCTACGCTGCGCACGGCATCGCGCGCACGTTCCAGACGCCGCGCGTGTTCGCGGCGTTCAGCGTCGCGGCCAACGTCGACTTCGGGCTGCAGTTCGCCGGCCGGCGGCGCAGCGCGCACCCGCTGCTGCGGGACGTGCGGTCGATCCTGGCGCTGATCGGCCTGGCCGACGCCGCCGACCGCAGCGCCGCGGCGCTGACGCCGTCGCAGCAGCGGCTGCTCGAGATCGGGATGGGGCTCGCGACGCGGCCGCGGCTGCTGCTGCTCGACGAAGTGGCCGCCGGGCTGACCGAAGCCGAGATCGAGGCCGCGGCGCGGCTGCTGCGCCGGCTGCGCGACGACCTCGAGTTGACGGTGATCTGGATCGAGCACGCGGTGACGACGCTGCTGCGCCACGTCGAGCGCGTGATCGTGCTGCACCAGGGGCGCAAGATCGCCGACGGGCTGCCGGTCGACGTCGTCCGCGACCCGCAGGTCGTCGAGGCCTACCTCGGCGACGAGGTGCCGGCGTGACCGCGGCCACGGCGACGGCCGCCGCGGCGCGGCTGAACGTCGCCGCACTGTCGGCCGGCTACGGCGCGTTCCTCGTGCTGCGCGACCTGACGCTCGAAGCCGCGCGCGGCGTGACCGTGATCCTCGGCCCCAACGGCGCCGGCAAGACGACGCTGCTGAAGGCGATCGCCGGGCTGCTGCCGCGGCGCGGCCGGGTGACGCTCGACGGCGAGCCGATCGCCGCCGACGCCAAGCCGTCGCAGATCGTGGAGCGCGGGATCGCGCTGGTCGCCGAAGGTCGGCAGCTCTTCCCGCAGATGACCGTCGAGGAAAACCTCGAGCTCGGCGGCTGGCTCGTCGCGCCGGCCGAGCGGCGGCGGCGCTTGCAGCAGGCCTACGCCGACTTCCCGAAGCTCGCCGAACGCTCGCGCCAGCTCGCCGGAACGATGAGCGGCGGCGAGCAGCAGATGGTCGCGGTCGCGCGGGCGATGATGAGCGCGC
>CBDUBX010000090.1:0-9272 GCA_965365495.1 uncultured Burkholderiales bacterium | reverse complement strand
AACGACGGGTTGAAGATCACGTCCCACCACGAGCGGACGAAGAACTCGCCGTCGATCACGTCGTGGCCGGCCGGGGTCTGCATCCACGAGTTCAGCGCCAGGATCCAGAACGCCGACAGCGTGGTGCCGAACGCGACGAGGAAGGTCGCGACGAGGTGCATCCGCTCGCCGACGCGGCCGTGGCCGAACAGCATGACGCCGAGGAAGGTGGCTTCGAGGAAGAACGCCGTCAGCACCTCGTAGCCGAGCAGCGGCCCGGCGACGTTGCCCATCCGCGCCATGAAGCCCGACCAGTTGGTGCCGAACTGGAAGCTCATCGTGATGCCGCTGACGACGCCGAGCGCAAACGTCAGCGCGAAGACCTTGGTCCAGAAGCGGTAGGCGACGAGCCACGCGTCGTCGCGCGTCGCCTCGGGGCGCGGCCGGCCGAGGTACGGCAGCCCGCCGGGCGCGCGCACCGCCGGCCGCGGCCCGCTGTACAGCCAGCGCAGCCGGAAGTACAGCAGCAGCCAGCCGAGCGCGATCGAGATCGTCGGGAACAGGATGTGAAAGCCGATGTTGACGGCGAATTGCCAGCGCGACAGCAGCAGGGCGTCCATCGTGTACGGGGGTCTTCGAAGCGGGAGACGACGGGCGCGAGTGTGCACCGACGCTGCTAGAGTCGCCGGCCATGTCGCAGCGCCGCGGTTTGCAGGGCAGGCACGTCGTGCTCGGTCTGACCGGCGGCGTCGCCTGCTACAAGAGCGCCGAACTGGCGCGCGAACTGCAGCGCGAAGGCGCGACGGTGCAGGTCGTGATGACCGACGCGGCGCAGCGCTTCGTCACGCCGATGACGATGCAGGCGCTGACCGGCCGGCCGGTGGCGACGACGCAGTGGGACGCCCGCGAGGCCGACCACATGCCGCACATCCGCCTGTCGCGCGAGGCCGACGCGATCGTCGTCGCGCCGGCGACCGCCGACTTTATCGCGCGGCTGGCGCACGGCCGTGCCGACGAGCTGCTGAGCCTGACCTGCGTCGCACGGCCCGTCGAGCGCTGCGCGCTGCTCGTCGCGCCGGCGATGAACCGCGAGATGTGGGCGCACCCGGCGACGCAGCGCAACGTGGCGCAGATCGTCGCCGACGGCGCGGTCGTCGTCGGTCCCGACAGCGGCGATCAGGCGTGCGGCGAGGTCGGCGACGGTCGGATGCTCGAACCGCAGGCGCTGTGCGACGCGGTCGTCGCGCTGCTGCAGCCCAAGCGCCTGGCCGGCCGGTCGCTGCTCGTCACCGCCGGGCCGACGTTCGAGGCGATCGACCCGGTGCGCGGGTTGACCAACCGGTCGAGCGGCAAGATGGGCTTCGCCGTCGCGCGCGCCGCGGCCGAGGCCGGCGCGCGCGTGACGCTGGTCGCCGGACCGGTGGCGCTGGCGACGCCGGCCAACGTCGCACGCACCGACGTCGAAAGCGCCGAACAGATGCTGCAGGCGGTGCTTGCGCACGCGTCGACGCACGACGTCTTCGTCGCCACCGCGGCGGTCGCCGACTGGCGGCCGGCGACGACCGCCGAGCACAAGGTGAAGAAGGGCGCGCCGGGCACGGTGCCGCGGATCGAGCTGGTCGAGAACCCCGACATCCTGGCCACCGTCGCGGCGCTGCCGCCGCCGCGGCCGTGGTGCGTCGGTTTCGCCGCCGAGAGCCGCGACCTCGTCGCCAACGCCCGCACCAAGCTCGCGAAGAAGGGCGTCGCGCTGGTCGTCGCCAACGTCGGCCCGGCGACGTTCGGGCGCGACGACAACACCGTGGTCCTCGTCGACGCCGCCGGCGAGCGCGAGCTGCCGACCGCCGACAAGCTGACGCTGGCGCGCGAACTCGTCGCCGAGATCGCGCGCCGCCTGCCGCCGCTGTAGCCCGCCGTGATCGTCGACGTCAAGGTGCTCGACGCGCGCATCGCCGGCGCGTTGCCGGCCTACGCGACACCGGGCAGCGCCGGGCTCGACCTGCGCGCCTGCATCGATGCGCCGCAGGTGCTCGCGCCGGGCGACGCGGCGCTGCTGCCGACCGGCCTGGCGCTGCACATCGCCGACCCCGGCTACGCGGCGCTGATCCTGCCGCGGTCGGGGCTCGGCCACCGCCACGGCATCGTTCTCGGCAACCTCGTAGGGCTGATCGACAGCGACTACCAGGGGCCGCTGATGGTCAGCTGCTGGAACCGCGGCCGCGAGCCCTACACCGTCGAGCCGCTGGCGCGGATCGCGCAGCTCGTCGTCGTGCCGGTGGTGCAGGCGGCGTTTCGCCGCGTCGACGACTTCGCCGCCGCGTCGGCGCGCGGCGCCGGCGGGTTCGGGTCGACCGGCGCGGCCTGACCGCGGCGCGCGACGCGGCTCGCCGTGCGGGCGAACCGCCGCGGCTCAGTGCAACGGCGTCGCGTCGCGCGACCCGAGCAGCGACAGCACCGGCGGCGCGCCGACGGTCTTCGCTTCGACCTCGTCGTCGGTCGCGGCGCGAACGCCGCGCACCTGCAGCGTGATGCGCAGCGCGATACCGGCCAGCGGATGGTTCGCGTCGAGGACGACGTGCGACGGGTAGATCTCGGTGACGACGTAGATCGCGTCCGCCGGCATGTCACGCGTCTTCGCGCCGGCCGGCAGTCCTTCGAACGCCATGCCGGTTTCGAGCGCCTGCGGGAACAGCGCGCGGTCCTCGAAGCAGACGAGCGCAGCGTCGTAGTCGCCGAACGCCTGGTCCGGTTCGAGCTGCAGCTGCAGCTCGGCGCCCGTCTCGTAGCCGGCCAGCGCTTCCTCGACCGGCGCGAGCAGGTCGTCGCCGCCGTAAAGGAATTCGACCGGCTCGGTCAGCGCGTCGATCGGCTGGTTCTGCGCGTCGGCGAGCTGCCAAGTGAGGCTGACGACGCAAGGCGCTTCGATGACCATCGGGCCATCTTCGCACAAGGGGCATCGCGCGCCGCGCGGGCGAGGCTACGCGGTCGACCGTCGCCGTCGATCGGGCCGTCGCGCGCAACAATCGATCGATGGACGTCGATACGCCGTCGCCGCTGCTCGCCGGGCTGACGCCGGCGGCGTTCATGCGCCGGCATTGGCAGAAGCGACCGCTGCTCGCCCGCCGCGCACTCGCCGGCGATGCATTGCCGCGGCTGTCGCGCCGTGCGCTGTTCGCGCTGGCGGCGCGCGACGACGTCGAATCGCGGCTCGTCGAGCGCCGCGCCGCGGCCGCGCCGACGGGCGATGACGCCGCGCCCGGCGACTGGCGCGTCCGCCGCGGCCCGCTGCTGCGGCGCGCGCTGCCGCCGGTGCAGCGGCCGGGGTGGACGCTGCTCGTCCACGGCGTCGACCACCACGACGCCGCGCTGCGCGCGCTGCTCGACGCGTTCCGCTTCGTTCCCGATGCGCGCATCGACGACGCGATGGTGTCGTGGGCCAGCCCCGGCGGCGGCGTCGGCCCGCATGTCGACGACTACGACGTCTTCCTCGTGCAGCTGCACGGGCGGCGGCGTTGGCGCTACGCCGCGGTGACCTCGGTCGCCGACACCGCGTGCGTCGCCGGTGCGCCGCTGAAGCGGCTGCAGCGTTTCGCGCCGGCGCACGACGACACGCTCGACCCCGGCGACGTGCTGTACCTGCCGCCGCGCTGGGCGCACGACGGCACCGCCGACGACACCGGCGACTGCGTCACCTGCTCGGTGGGCTTTCGCGTGCCGGCGGCCGCGGCACTGGCGCGCGAACTGCTCGCGCGGCTCGCCGACGAAGACGGCGACGGCGACGAAGACGGCGACGGCGATGGCGGCCGCCACCGGCTGTACCGCGACGCGGCGCAGCGCGCAACGGCGACGCCGGCAGCGATCCCGCCGGCGCTGCAGGCGTTCGCGCAGCGCGCGGTTGCGCGCGAGCTGGCGCGGCGTGACGCCGTCGACCGCGCGCTCGGCGAGGCGCTGACCGAGCCGAAGCCGCAGGTCTGGTTCGCACCGGGGGCGTCGCCGCGTAGCGGCGGCGGCGACGTCGTCGTCGACGCGAAGACGCGCATCCTCTACGACGCGCGCCACGTCTACGTCAACGGCGAGTCCTTCGTCGCGACCGGGCGCGACGCGCGGCTGATCCGCCGCCTGGCCGACGACCGCCGGCTCGCCGCGGCCGACGTCGTGCGGTTGTCGCGCGGCACCGCGGCGCTGGTCGCCGACTGGTGCGCCGCGGGCTGGATGCACCGCAGCGGAAGCTGATTGCAGGAGACGCGATGAACGACGACGCCGTCGACTTCGACACCCGCGCCGGCTGGCACGCGGCGCTGCTCGCCGGCGTCGTCGACGCACCGGCGCACGGCGTGCGCGAGCTGGTCGCGGTCGACGCCGACTTCGCCGACTGGCCGCTCGACGACCCGGCGCTGCTGCGCGCGCTGACCGATTGGCTGAAGCGGCCGCAGCGCCGCCTCGTGCTGCTGGCGGCGCGCTTCGACGGCGTGCCGCTGCGCCATCCGCGGTTCACCGCGTGGCGCCGCGACTGGGCGCACGCGGTGCCGGCGTGGCAGGCAGCCGGCGACATGGCCGCCGAACTGCCTTCGGTGCTGCTCGACGACGCCGGACTGTGCGTGCAGCGTCGCGTCGACTCGCGGCGCTGCGAAGGCCGGACGCAGCGCGACCGGCGGCTGGCGCACGCGGTGCGCGGCGAGGTCGACGTGTTTTTGCAACGCTCGGAGCCGGCGTTCGCGGCGAACACGCTCGGGCTCTAGGGATTCCCCTAGGCGTCGATATACTCGCGCGCTTGACACGGAAGGCGGCCGCACGGCTTGTTCTGGGTCAAACGATGGGCCGCGCAGCGCCGAGCTGGCCGCCTGCCGATCCGCTACACAACCGACACCATGAGGACACCTATGAAGAAAGCACTTGCCCTGGCCAGCCTCCTGGCCGCCGGCGCGCTGATCGGATGCACCAAGAGCGAGCCGCCGCCGCCCCCGCCGCCGCCGCCGCCGCCGGTCGAGACCCCCGCGCCGCCGCCGCCCCCGCCCGCCGTCGACATGACCGCGTCGGCGCCGATGGCCGGCGACATGGCTTCGGCGCCGGACATGGGCGCGTCGGCGCCCGACGCCAGCGCCAGCCGGCCGTAATCGCTGATGCGACGCGTCGCCGTCACGGCGACGCCGACAAGAAAGCCGCCCTCGGGCGGCTTTCGCTTTTCGGATCGCGCGGCGCGCGGTGACGCGGGGCGTCAGCGCAGTTCGGCGACGAGCTGCGACGCGATGCGGCGTGCGTTGTCGCCGCCGTCGCCGCCGCCGCTGGGCGGCAGCACCTCGATGCGCGTCTTGTCGCCGCGGTCCTGCACCGCGATGCGATAGCGCAGCGGCTCGGCCGCCGGGCCGTCGCGGCCGAGCAGCCGCGCCCAGAAACCGGGCGACTCGCGGCCCGCGGAGCGCGGGTCGACGTAGCGCACGTAGTAGACACCCGCCGAGCGGTCGCGGTCTTCGACGCTGAACCCGCTGCGGTCGAGCACCAGCCCGACGCGGCGCCACGCGCGGTCGAAGGGATCGTCGATCTCGAGCGCGGTGCCGCCGTCGAGCGCCCGCGCGCGCGCCGGTTGTTCGGGCGCCGCTGCGACCGCAGCGCGCGCTACGGCCGGTTTGTCAGGTTCGCCGGCCAGGTCGGCCATCAGCCGCGACAGCATCTCGGCTTCGAGCTGCGGGTCGCTGGCGCGCGCGCGCCACGTCGTCGTCTCCTTGCGCTCGTCGGCGTAGACCTCCTCGGCGCCGCGGTGCGAGATGTAGACCTCGCTGCCGCCGGCGCGTCGCTCGACACGGGTGCGGAAGCGGTCGCGCTCGCCGGTGTCGTAGAGGTTGCCGAGCAGGCGGCCGATCGTGTTGCGAACGACGTCGTTCGGCAGCTTCGCGCGGTTCTCGCTCCATTGCGTTTCCATCACGCCGGCGGCCGGGTCGTCGATGTCGAGCGCGAAGCCGCGCTGTTCCCAGAACGCCCGCAGCCGCGGCCACAGCTGCTCGGGCGTTTGCGACAGCACGAGCCAACGCTCCTGCCCGGCGCGCTCGATGCGCAGGTCGCCGCGCGACACGAGCGCGACCGACACCGGCACCGACGCCGGCGCCGCGGCGGACTGCGCCGCCGACGCCGCGCCCGACGCGCTGACGACGCCGCCTTGCACCTGGTAGCGCGAATCGCGCGCCAACTGGCTCAGGTCGGGCGGCACTTCGAGCGGCCGCACCGACGTCGTCTGGCTGCGGTAGTCGAGCCGGTCGCCCGACGTGAACTTCTCGATCATCGAACAGCCGCCGAGCGCGGCGGCAAGGGCCGCCAGCATCGCGACGGAAACACGGGACAGGGGCGGTCGAATCACGTTCGGGGTCTCCCAGCCGGCGACGCGCGTCGCCGGGGACGATCGAAAAACCGGGGGCGGCGCGACGGCGGGCCGGCGGCGGCGCCGCGGTCACGCCAGCAATCCGCCGTCGCGCAGCGCGGCGTCGACCGCAGCGCGCCCGGCGTCGGTCAACGGCACGATCGGCAGCCGCACCTGCGGAGTGCAGCGGCCGAGGCGGCTCAGCGCGTACTTCACCGGCGCCGGGCTCGGCTCGCAGAACAGCTCGCGGTGCAGCGGCAGCAGTTGGGAATGCAGCCGGCGAGCGCGCGCGACGTCGCCTTCGATCGCCGCGACGCACAGCTCGTGCATCTGCCGCGGCGCGACGTTGGCGGTGACGCTGACGTTGCCGCGTCCGCCGAGCAGCATCAGCGCGACCGCGGTCGCGTCGTCGCCCGAATAGACCGCGAAGCCTTCGGGTGCGCCGCGGATCAGCCGGCACGCGCGGTCGAGGTTGCCGGTGGCTTCCTTGATGCCGACGACCCCGGGCAGCTGCGCGAGTTTCAGCGCCGTTTCGGGCAGCAGATCGGCGACGGTCCGACTCGGCACGTTGTACAGCACCAGCGGCAGGTCGACCGCCTCGACGATCGCCCGGTAGTGGCGGTAGATGCCTTCCTGCGACGGCCGGTTGTAGTACGGCACGACCGACAGCTGGCAGTCGGCGCCGACGCTCTTGGCGTAGCGCGCGAGCTCGATCGCCTCGGCGGTGTTGTTGGCGCCGGTGCCGGCCATCACCGGCACACGGCCCGCGGCGTGCTCGACGGCGACGCGGATCACGTCGCAGTTCTCCTGCATCGACACCGTCGGCGACTCGCCGGTCGTGCCGACGACGCCGATGCAGTCGGTGCCTTCGGCGACGTGCCAGTCGATCAGGCGCTTCAGCGCGTCGAAGTCGACGCGGCCGTCGTCGTGCATCGGCGTGACGAGCGCGACGATGCTGCCTACGATGGGTTTCATGCGGGTCGGATCCGGTGGCGGCCGCGCACGCGGCGCGGCGACGGTCGAGGGCGCGAGTTTAGCCGCCGGGGGTGGATGCGACGGTGGCGGCGTCGGCCGCCGGCAGCCGCTGCGGCGCGTCGCCGGCGGCGGCGACCGCGGCGATCCGCTGCACGCAGCGCGCAGGTCGGTCTTCGTCGCCGTCCTCGTACGCGACGACGACGAGCCCGTCGAATACGCGCAGCAGCTCGCCGCGGTCGAGCAGGAACTCGGGCCGCGACGGCCGGCCGTGGCGCTCGTGGCCGCGCGCGAAGGTCTCGTACAGCAGCACGCCGCCGTCGGCGAGCGCGGCGCGCAGCGCCGGCCACAACGGCCGCCACAGGTAGTGGGTGACGACGACGGCGTCGTAGCGCCGGCCGGGCAGCGGCCAAGCCGCGCGTTCGAGGTCGGCGACGACGGCCTCGGCGGCGACGCCGCGCAGCGCGTCGATCGCCGCGGCGTCGCGGTCGACCGCGGTCACGCGCCAGCCGCGCGCGGCCAGCCAGCGGACGTGGCGGCCGCTGCCGCAGGCCACGTCGAGCACGCTGCCGCCGGCGCGGATCAGCGGCGCGAAGCGGGTCACCCAGCGCGACGGCGCCGGCGTTGCTGCGCTCGCGTTCAGAAGCAGGCCCAGACCTGGGCCGCGAACTCGCGCGCGAGGTGCGGGTCGGCCCACGCGGCGAACACCAGCGCCAGCGCCAGCACGACGGCCGACCACGCGGCGATGCGGCGGGCGCGCGGGGTCATCGCCGCTCGCACGCTGCTCACGCCGGCTGCGCCGCGCGGTCGCGCGGGATCGCCGTCTCGCGCACCGGCAGGTTGATCGCCGCGGCGAACACGCCGAGCGCGACCGCGAGCCACCAGACGACGTCGTAGCCGCCGGTGGCGTCGTAGAGCCGGCCGCCGAGCCAGACGCCGAGGAACGAGCCGACCTGGTGCGCCAGGAACACGAAGCCGCCGAGCATCGACATGTACTGCACGCCGAAGATCTGCGCGACGATCGCGTTGGTCGGCGGCACCGTCGACAGCCACAGCAGCCCCATCACCGACGAGAACACGTAGACGCTCGCCGGCGTCACCGGCACGAGCAGGAAGACGACGATCGCCACCGCGCGCAGCAGGTAGATCGCGGCCAGGATGTGGCGCTTGGCGAGGCGCTCGCCGAGGGTTCCGGCGACGTAGGTGCCGACGACGTTGAACAGCCCGATCAGCGCCAGCGACGTCGTCGCGACGCCGCTCGCGAGCCCCTGGTCGCGCAGGTAGCTCGGCATGTGCACGCCGATGAACACGACCTGGAAGCCGCAGACGAAGTAGCCGGCCATCAGCAGCCGGAAGCTGGTGTAGCCGAAGGCTTCGCGCAGCGCCGCTCCGATGCTCTGCTGCTGCGAGGTCGGCGCGGCGCGCGGCGGCTCCTTCAGCCCGAACGCCAGCGGGACGATCGCCAGCGCGGCGACGCCGAGAACGAAGAGCGCGTTCTGCCAGCCGACGCCGCCGATCAGACCGTTTTCGACCGGCACCATCAGGAACTGGCCGAACGACCCCGCCGCCGCGGTGATGCCCATCGCCCACGACCGGCGCGCCGGGTCGACGTTGCGCGCGATGACGCCGTAGACGACGGCGTAGGTCGTCCCCGACTGCGCGAGCCCGAGCAGCACGCCGGCGCTGCCGGTGAACGCCAGCCCCGACGTCGCCAGCGCCATCGTCACCAGCCCGAGCGCGTACAGCACGCTGCCGGCGACGAGGACGCGGAACGCGCCCCAGCGGTCGGCGAGCATCCCGGCCAGCGGCCCGGCCAGCCCCCACGCGAGGTTCTGCACCGCGAGCGCGAACGCGAACGTCTCGCGCGTCCAGCCGCGGTCCATCGTGATCGGCTGCAGCCACAGCCCGAAGCCGTGCCGGATGCCCATGCTCAGCGTCACGATGAAGGCGCCGCACAGCAGCACCTGGAACA
>CBDUBX010000089.1:0-9361 GCA_965365495.1 uncultured Burkholderiales bacterium | reverse complement strand
CGCCGGTGCTGCGGCGCTACGTCGCCGACCTCGCGGCGCCGTAGCGGTGGCGGGCCGCAGAATCGGCCGCTGCGCGGACCCGATGACGCGCGGCCCCAGACATCCGTAGGAGCGCGGAGTGGCGTTCGACTTCGACTGGTCATGCGGCTACGCCAGCCGGCGCTCGCCGGTGTTCGCGCGCAACGTCGTCGCGACGTCGCACCCGCTGGCGGCGCAGGCCGGGCTGGCGCTGCTGCGCGCCGGCGGCAACGCGGTCGACGCGGCGATCGCCGCCGCGGCGTGCCTGACGATCGTCGAGCCGTGCAGCAACGGTCTCGGCTCCGACGCCTTCGCGCTGGTGTGGGACGGCGCGCGACTGCACGGCTTGAATGCCTGCGGCACCGCGCCGGCGGCGTGGACGCCGGCGTACTTCGCCGCTCGCGGCGGCGCCGACGCGGTGTCGCCGCCGCGCCGCGGCTGGGACGCGGTGACCGTGCCCGGCGCCGTTGCCGGCTGGGTCGAATTGCACCGGCGCTTCGGCCGGCTGCCGTTCGCCGAGCTGCTCGCGCCGGCGATCGACACCGCCGAGCGCGGCTACGCGGTGCCGGTGATCGTGCAGCAGAAGTGGGCCAACGCGGCGGCGCTGCCCGAGCTCGCGTCGCAGCCGGGGTTCGCCGCGACCTTCCTGCCGCACGGCCGCGCGCCGCACGTCGGCGAACGTTTCGCGATGCCGGCCGCGGCGCGCACGCTCCGGCTCGTCGCCGACACGACCGGCGAGGCGTTCTACCGCGGCGACGTCGCCGCGGCGATCGCCGCGCACGCGCGTGCGCACGGCGGCGCGATGACCGAGGCCGACCTGGCCGGGTACCGGCCGGAATGGGTCGAACCGCTGGCGCTGCGCTATCGCGACCACGACGTCCATGAGCTGCCGCCGAACGGGCAGGGGATCGCGGCGCTGATCGCGCTCGGCATCGCCCGCCACTTCGACCTGGCGTCGCTGCCGGTCGACGGCGTCGCCAGCGCCCACCTGCAGATCGAGGCGATGAAGCTCGCGTTCGCCGACCTGCACCGCCACGTCGCCGACCCGCGGTCGATGCGCGTCGCGCCGGCGCAGCTGCTCGACGCCGACTACCTCGCTGCGCGCGCGCGGCGGATCGACCCGCAGCGCGCGCAGGACTTCGGCCCGGGCATCGTCGATCCCGGCGGTACCGTCTACCTGACGACCGCCGACGCCGACGGCGGTATGGTCAGCTTCATCCAGAGCAACTACATGGGATTCGGCTCGGGCGTCGTCGTCGACGGCTGGGGCGTCAGCCTGCAGAACCGCGGCCACGCGTTCCACCTCGACGCCGCGAGCGCCAACGTCGTCGCGCCGGGCAAGCGGCCGTTCCACACGATCATCCCGGCGTTCGTCACCCGCGACGGCGCGCCGGTGATGAGCTTCGGCGTGATGGGCGGCGACTTCCAGCCGCAGGGCCACTTGCAGACGCTGGTGCGGATGCTCGACCACCGGCAGAACCCGCAGGCCGCTTGCGACGCGCCGCGCTGGCGCGTCCACGCCGGCATCGTCCACGCCGAGCCGGGGTTCGACGCGGCGGTCGTCGACGGCCTGCGCGCGCTCGGCCACCGCGTCGAAGGCTTCACGGACAGCTACCAGGACTACGGCGCCGGCCAGTTCATCTGGCGCCTCGGCGACCCGGCGATCGACGGCTACGCCGCGGCCAGCGACCCGCGGCGCGACGGCCAGGCGGTCGGGTTTTGAACGACACCGCAGCGCCGACGATCGCCGCCGCGCCGCGTGCGCGGCTGTCGTTCGGCGCCGCGCTGGTGCTGGCCGGCGCGGGGTCGATCGCGTTCTCGGGCAAGGCGATCATCGTCAAGCTCGCCTACCGCTGGGACGTCGACGCGGTCACGCTGATCATGTACCGCATGCTGTTCGCGCTGCCGCTGTTCGCGGCGCTGGCGTGGTGGGCCGGCCGCGGCCGCGCACCGCTGACGCGCGGCGACGCGATCGCGATCTTCGGCCTCGGCTTCTCGGGTTACTACCTCGCGAGCTTCCTCGACTTCGCGGGTCTGGCCTACATCAGCGCCAGCCTCGAGCGGCTGATCCTTTACCTGAACCCGACACTGGTGCTGTTCCTGTCGGCGGCGCTGCACCGCCAGCGCATCGGTGCGCGCCAGCTCGCGGCGCTCGCGGTCAGCTACGCCGGCGTACTCGTCGTCTTCGGCCAGGAGGCGACGCTCGCCGGCCGCGACACCGCGGTCGGCGCGGCGCTGGTGTTCGGCAGCGCGGTGTCGTACGCCGCCTACCTCGTCGGCAGCGGCGGCGTCGTGAAGCGACTCGGCGCGCTGCGCCTCACCGGCTGGGCGACGTCGGTCGCCTCGCTGCTGTGCATCGCGCAGTTCCTGCTGCTGCGGCCGCTGGCCGCGGCCGACGTCGCGCCGCCGGTGCTGTGGCTGTCGCTGCTCAACGCCACCGCGTGCACGTTCGCGCCGGTGGTGATGGTGATGCTCGCGGTCGAACGGCTCGGGCCGACGCTGACCGCGCAGACCGGCATGATCGGCCCGCTGGCGACGATTGCGCTCGGCGTGGCGGTGCTCGGCGAGCCGTTCAACCGCTGGCTCGTCGTCGGCACGGCGCTGGTGCTCGCCGGGATCTGGCTGCTGGCACGAGCGCGCTGAGCGACCGACAAAGGACACGACGACATGGACCTCGGCATCGCCGGCAAATGGGCGCTCGTCTGCGCCGCGAGCAAGGGCCTCGGCCGCGGCTGCGCCGAAGCGCTGGTGAAGGAAGGCGTCAACGTCGTCGTCACCGCGCGCGGCAAGGATGCGCTCGACGCCACTGCCGCCGCGCTGCGCGCGCTGAACCCGGCCGTCGACGTGCGCACGTCGGTCGGCGACATCACGACGGCGGAAGGCCGTGCCGCGGCGCTGGCGGCGTGCCCGCAGGTCGACATCCTGGTGACCAATGCCGGCGGGCCGCCGCCCGGCAGCTTCCGCGAATGGACGCGCGAGCACTGGATCGCGGCGATCGACGCCAACATGCTCGCGCCGGTCGAGCTGATCAAGGCCGTCGTCGACGCGATGGCCGCGCGCGGCTTCGGCCGCGTCGTCAACGTCACGTCGGCGGCGGTGAAGGCGCCGATCGACGGCCTCGGGCTGTCGACCGGCGCGCGCGCCGGGCTGACCGGCTTCGTCGCCAGCCTCGCGCGGCTGCCGGCGCTGGCGTCGCGCAACGTCACGGTCAACAACCTGCTGCCCGGGCCGTTCGACACCGACCGGCTGCGCGGCACGATGCGCGCCGTCGCCGAGCGCACCGGGCGCAGCGTCGACGACGTCATCGCCGACCGCCGTGCGGCCAACCCGACGCGGCGCATCGGCGACCCGGCCGAATTCGGCGCGGTGTGCGCGTTCCTGTGCAGCGCGCACGTCGGCTACCTGACGGGGCAGAACGTGGTCCTCGACGGCGGCGCTTTCCCCGGGACGTTCTGACGCGCGGCCGGGCGTCGACCGCGCCGTCGCCGGCGTTGGTCTCAATCCGGCGCGGCCGCGCCGCAGTTCCAGCACGTGTCGAACGGCCCGTCGACGACCTCGCCGCAGCCGCGGCACGCCCAGCGGCGCGGCGGCGGGTGGCGCAGCGCGTCGAGCAGCGCCAGCGCGTCGGCGTGGCGCGTCGCGTCGGCGATCCACACCTCGGGCAGGCTCTGGTCGGGCGGGATCTCGCCGGCGATGCCGCTGGCGTAGGCGCGCTGCACGCTGGCCTCGATGCCGGCGCCGACGAGCCAGTCGGCCCACAGCGTCGCCAGCGCGAGGTTCGGCGCCAGCACGAGGCGCTTCATGCGACGACGCCGGCGACGAACGGCATCGAGCGATCGTGCCACGCGTCGCGTAACCTCCGCCGCTACTCGCCACGTCCACCTTTCGCATCGTTCATGCCGAACACCACCACCACCGCCGTCCAGATCGCCGCCTTCGGCGGGCCCGAGCAGCTGCAGCTCGTCGAATTGCCGGTGGGCGACCCCGGCCCCGGCGAGATCCGCATCCGTCACCACGCGTGCGGGCTCAACTTCATCGATGTCTACCAGCGCACCGGGCTGTACCAAGGACCGTTGCCGCTGACGCTCGGCATGGAAGGCGCCGGCGTCGTCGACGCGGTCGGCGCCGGTGTCGACCACCTGAAGCCCGGCGACCGCGCCGCCTACGCCAGCCAGCCGCCGGGGGCGTACAGCGGCGCGCGCGTGATGCCGGCGAAGAACATCGTCCGCCTGCCCGACGCGATCGACTTCGACACCGCCGCGGCGATGATGCTCAAGGGGATGACCGCGCAGTACCTGCTGCGCCGCGTGCGGCCGGTCGAAGGGCTCGAACGCGGCGACTTCGTGCTGTTCCACGCCGCAGCCGGCGGCGTCGGCCTGATCGCCTGCCAATGGGCGCGCGCGCTCGGCCTGCGGCTGATCGGCACTGCCGGCGGCGACGCCAAGTGCGCGCTGGCGCGCGAGCACGGCGCCGAGTTCTGCATCGACTACCAGCGCGAGGACTTCGTCGCGCGCGTGCGCGAGATCACCGGCGGCGCCGGCGTCAAGGTCGTCTACGACTCGATCGGCAAGGACACCTTCGACGGCAGCTTGGACTGCCTGCGGCCGTTCGGCCTGCTCGCGAGCTTCGGCAACGCATCGGGGCCGGTGCCGCCGTTCGCGCCGGCGGCGCTCGCCGCCAGGGGCTCGCTGTACCTGACGCGGCAGACGCTGTTCACGCACCTCGCGACGCGCGAGGCCACGCAGGCAATGGCCGACGAGCTGTTCGCGGTCGTCGCGTCGGGCGACGTGAAGATCCGCATCGACGCGCGCTTTGCGCTCGCCGACGTGGCCACCGCGCACCGCGAGCTCGAAGGCCGGCGCACGACCGGGTCGTCGATCCTGCTGCCGTGACGCGCGCGGCCGACCGCGGCGGCGCCGCGGCTCAGGGTTCGGCGGTGAACTTGTAGTCGGTCTTGGCCTTGGCGCGCAGCTCTTCCTGATACTGCTGCATCTTGACCTGTTCCATCCGCTGCTTCAGCTGGCCCTTCACGTCGTCGAACGCCGGGAAGCCCGCCTCGCGCGTGTCGTCGAGGCGGATCACGTGCCAGCCGAACGCGCTCTTCACCGGCTCGGCGGTGGTCTCGCCCTTCTTCAGCTTGACGAGCGCGGCGCTGAACTCGGGCACATAGGAATCGGCCTTGGCGAAGTCGAGGTCGCCGCCGTTGGCGCCCGAACCGGGGTCCTTGCTGTGCTGCTTCGCGAGCTCCTCGAAGTTCGCGCCGCCCTTCAGCTGCGCCAGCAGGTCGCGCGCCTTGGCCTCGTCTTCGACGAGGATGTGGCGCGCGCGGTACTCGGTGCCGCTCGCCTGCGCCTTGAACTTGTCGTACTCGACCTTCGCCTCGGCGTCGCTGACCGGATGGCGTTTGCGGTAGTCGTCGAACAGCTCGCGGATCAGCAGGCTCTGGCGGGCGAGTTCCATTTGCGCGGCGAAGTCGGGCGTCGCATTCAACCCGCGCTTGACCGCCTCTTGCACGAAGATCTCGCGCAGCACCGCCTGGTCGCGCGCGTGCTGCTGCAGCTCGGGGGTGATCGACTGGCCGGCGCGCTCGGCCTGTTTCAGCAGCACGTCGGCGCGCGCCTTCGGCACCGGGCGGCCGTTGACGCTGGCGATGTTCTGCGCAAGCGCAGGGGCGGCGAACGCGGCCAGCGTCAGCGCGGCGGCAGCGGCGCGCGCGGCAACGATCGGGGTCTTCATGGCGGGGCTTTCCGGGTGGGCGCGGACGCGGCGCGGGCCGGCCGGCTTGGGCACGACCAGCGGCGCGCGCGGGTGTGGAGAAGGGGGTTTCAGCGTTCGCCGGGAGACCGGGCGACGACGGCCAGCGCATGCACACCGAGGGCGGCGAGCGGGCCGAGGGCATCATACACAAGGCGGTGTCGCGCGATGCGCGGCAGCCCGGCGAAGCGCGCGCTCGTCAGCTCGACCGTGTAGTGGCCGCCTTCGCGCGCGCCGGCATGGCCGACGTGGCGGTGGCCGTCGTCGTGGACGACGAGCTGCTCGGGTGCGAGCGCGCGCCGCAGCCGGTCCTCGATCGTGCGCGCCGTCGCTGCCGCGTCGCGCAGCGGCGGCACGCCTGCGGCCGCGGCGTCGTCGGTGGGTTCGGCCGGGGTGCGATCGGCCGGCGTCACCGTTCGGCCTCGAAGTCGATCGCCGCCGAGTTGATGCAGTAGCGCTCGCCGGTGGGCTCGGGACCGTCGGGAAAGACATGGCCGAGGTGGCTGCCGCAGTTGCGGCAGCGGACCTCGACGCGCGTCATGCCGTGGCTGTCGTCGCGGACGCGCTCGACCACGTCGGCGTTCACCGGCTGCCAGTAGCTCGGCCAGCCGCAGCCGGCGTCGAACTTCGTCGTCGACTCGAACAGCGGCGTGCCGCAGCCGACGCAGCGGTAGCGGCCGGCGTCGTGGTGGTCCCACCAGCGGCCGGTGAACGGCGGCTCGGTGGCCGCGCGGCGCGCCACCGCGTACTGCGTCGGGTCGAGCGCGGCGCGCCATTCGGCGTCGGTCTTGCGCACCGGGTAGCGCGGGTCGTCGTGGTCGTGCGGCATGGCGGTGACTACAGCGGAAGGGCCGCGATTGTCCGGCGCCGGTCGCACCCGCGCCGCGCGGGGTCTTCGCCGCTTTGTCGCCGAGGGGACAGCCGTTCGGGGTAGTCCCTGAACCGGCTGCGCGGCAGTTCGGCTACCTTCGCCCGCGTCGCGCCGTACGCACACCGAAACAGGAGACGACCATGACTTTCCGCAGCACCGTTCTCGCCGTGGCCGTCGCCGCCGCTTTGACCGCCGGCTCGGTCCACGCCCAACGCGGCGAGACCGTCAAGGTCGCGTGGATCGACGCGCTGACCGGGCTGACCGCGGCCACCGGCCAGAACCAGTTGCGCAGCTTCCAGTTCCTCGCCGAGCGCTTCAACCAGAAGAACCCCGCCGGCGTGAAGTTCGAGATCGTCTCGTTCGACAACAAGCTGAGCCCGCAGGAGACCGTCAACGCGCTGCAGGCGGCGATCGACCAGGGCATCCGCTACGTGTTCCAGGGCACCGGCACCGGCCCGGCCACGGCGATCATCGACTTCCTCAACAAGTACAACGAGCGCAACCCGGGCAAGGAGGTCATGTTCGTCAACTACGCCGCGGTCGACCCCGCGCTGACCAACGAAAAGTGCAGCTTCTGGCACTTCCGCGTCGACGCCGACACGTCGATGAAGATGGAGGCGCTGACGACCTTCATGAAGGACAAGCCGAAGATCAAGAAGGTCTACCTGATCAACCAGAACTACGCCCACGGCCACCAAGTCGTGAAGTACGCGAAGGAAAACCTGAAGCGCAAGCGTCCCGACGTGCAGATCGTCGGCGAGGACCTGACGCCGCTGGCGCAGACGCGCGACTTCGCGCCGTACGTCGCGAAGATCAAAGCGTCGGGCGCCGACACCGTGATCACCGGCAACTGGTCGTCGGACCTGACGCTGCTGATCAAGGCGGCCAACGACGCCAGCCTCGACGTCGATTTCTACACCTACTATGCCGGCGTCAGCGGCACGCCGACCGCGCTCGGCTCCAACTACGTCGGCCGCGTCTACCAGGCGAGCGTGATGCCGATGGGCGTGTCGCGCGAGGCGCGTCAGATCATGGACGCGTACAAGGCCAAGTTCAACGACGACTACTACACCGCGCAGGTCTACAACGCCTATGCGTTGCTGACCGCCGCGATGGCCAAGGCCAAGAGCACCGACCCGAAGCAGGTGGCGATGGCGCTGTCGGGGATCGAGGTGCAGGGGCTCAACGGCCCGCTGACGATGCGCAAGACCGATCACCAGCTGCAGCAGACGCTCTACATCCAGACCTGGCAGAAGAGCGGCGCGCCGCCCAACGACTACAGCGTCGAGAACACCGGCCACACCTTCGTGCCGCTGAAGACCTACGAGCCCTACGTGTCGAGCACGCCGACGTCGTGCCAGATGAAGCGGCCGACCTGAGCCACGCCGCAGCCGCTCGAGAGGGCCCCGGGCAGCGCCCTGCCCAGGGCCCTCGTTTCGACCGCACCGACCGGACCCCGCGGTGGACCAGCTCCTGATCAACGTCGTCAACGGCATCAGCGCCGGGCTGCTGCTGTTCATGCTGAGCTCGGGGCTGACGCTGATCTTCAGCATGATGGGCGTGCTCAATTTCGCCCATGCGAGCTTCTACATGCTCGGCGCGTACTTCGGCTACACGCTGTCGCGCTTCGTCGGCTTCTGGCCGGCGCTGGTGCTGGCGCCGGTCGCCGTCGGACTGCTCGGCGCGGGCTTCGAGCGCAGCGCGCTGCGGCGCGTGCACAAGTTCGGTCACGTGCCCGAACTGCTCGTGACCTTCGGCCTGTCGTTCGTGATCCTCGAGCTCGTCAAGCTCGTCTGGGGGTTGTCGCCGGTGCCGTTCGCGCCGCCGCCGCTGCTCGCCGGCGCGGCGTTCACCGTCGTGCAGTCGGCCGCCGACGGCCTCGCGCTGACGTGGGGCGCCGCGCCGGCGGCGGTGTGCGCGGTCGACGGCAACCATTGCTCGACGTTTCCGGCGACGCGCTTCTTCATGATGGTCGTCGCGGTGGTGATGCTGGTCGCGGTGTGGGCGCTGCTGACGCGCACGCGCATCGGCCTCGTGATCCAGGCCGCGCTCACCCACCCCGAGGCCGTCGAGGCGCTCGGCCACAACGTGCCGCGGGTGTTCATGCTCGTCTTCGGCAGCGGCTGCGCGCTGGCGGCGCTTGCCGGCGTGATTGGCGGCGTCACCTTCGTCACCGAGCCGTCGATGGCCACCGTCGTCGGCTCGATCATCTTCGTCGTCGTCGTCGTCGGCGGCATGGGGTCGCTGTCGGGCGCGTTCGTCGCGTCGATCCTGATCGGATTGCTGCAGACGCTGCCGCTGACCGTCGACCGGTCGCTCGCCGACGTGGCGCAGCGCTTCGGCGTCACCTTCGCCCCCGGCGACGCGCTGTGGTCGCTGATGCGCATCACGCTCGCGCAGGCAGCGCCGATCCTGCCGTACCTGCTGCTGGTGCTGATCCTGATCTTCCGCCCCAAGGGGCTGCTCGGCACGCGCGAAGGCTGAAGTCGCCGATGGCACGCCTGCACGCGGCGCGGCCGCACTTCCACTTCAAGCCGTCGAACGCCGGTCGCTGGCTGCTGTGGGGGCTGTTCGCGCTGGTGCTCGCCGGCGCGCCGCTGGTCTGGACCAGCGGTTTCGCGATGACGATGCTGTCGCAGATCGGCATCGCGATCATCGCGCTGCTGGCCTACAACATCCTGCTCGGGCAGGGCGGCATGCTGAGCTTCGGCCACGCGG
>CBDUBX010000088.1:0-9408 GCA_965365495.1 uncultured Burkholderiales bacterium | reverse complement strand
GTGGCGGAAGACTGGAAGGATGCTGCCCGATGAAACCCCGTCACAAGAGATTGGCCATCGCCGGCGGCGTCGTGGCGTCGGTCGGCGTCGTCGCCGCGCTCGTGTTCAACGCGTTCTCGAGCAACCTCGTGTTCTTCTATTCACCGACCCAGGTCGGGCAGAACGAGGCGCCCGCGGGCCGCACCTTCCGCATCGGCGGGCTGGTGCAGGAAGGCAGCGTGCAGCGCGAAGGCACCGCGGTGACATTCGTCGTCACCGACACCGCGAAGGCGGTGCCGGTGCGCTACACCGGCATCCTTCCCGACCTGTTCAAGGAAGGCAAGGGCGTCGTCGCGCAGGGCAAGCTCGAAGGCGACGTGTTCGTCGCGCGCGAGGTGCTCGCCAAGCACGACGAGAACTACATGCCGCCCGAGGCGGCCGACGCGGTCGCCAAGGCGCACCAGGCGGCAGCGCAGAGCAAGCACACGCTGGTGCAGAACGGTAGCGGCAAATGATTCCCGAGCTCGGTCACTTCTCGTTGTGGCTCGCGCTGGCCGTGGCGCTGGTGCTGTCGGTCGTGCCGATGGCCGGCAGCATCCGCGGCCGTGACGACTTGATGGCGCTGGCGCGGCCGTTGACCGGCGCGTTGCTGGCGCTCGTCGCGCTCGGCTTCGCCTGCCTGACGTCGGCCTTCGTCGCCAACGACTTCTCGGTGCTGTACGTCGCCAACCACTCCAACAGCGGGCTGCCGCTGATGTACCGCGTGGCCGGCGTGTGGGGAGGCCACGAAGGCTCGCTGCTGCTGTGGGCGATGATGCTCGCCGGCTGGATGGGCGCGGTCGCCGGCTTCTCACGCCACCTGACGCTGCCGATGGTCGCGCGGATCCTGGCGGTGATGGGGATGGTGACCGTCGGCTTCCTGCTGTTCACGCTGCTGACGTCGAACCCGTTCGAGCGCGTGTTCCCGGCGCCGGCCGACGGCCGCGACCTGAACCCGCTGCTGCAGGACCCGGGGATGATCATCCATCCGCCGATGCTCTACATGGGCTACGTCGGCTTCTCGGTGGCGTTCGCGTTCGCGATCGCGGCGCTGATCGGCGGCCGTCTCGACGCAACGTGGGCGCGCTGGTCGCGGCCCTGGACGACGCTCGCCTGGAGCTTCCTGACCATCGGCATCATGATCGGCAGCTGGTGGGCGTACTACGAGCTCGGCTGGGGCGGCTGGTGGTTCTGGGACCCGGTCGAGAACGCGTCGTTCATGCCGTGGCTCGTCGGCACCGCGCTGCTGCACTCGCTGGCGGTGACCGAGAAGCGCGGTGCGTTCAAGTCGTGGACCGTGCTGCTGGCGATCGTCGCGTTCTCGCTGTCGCTGCTCGGCACGTTTCTCGTCCGCTCGGGCGTTCTGTCGTCGGTGCACGCGTTCGCCACCGACCCGTCGCGCGGGCTGTTCATCCTCGGCTTCCTCGTCGTCGTCGTCGGCTGCTCGCTGGCGCTGTACGCGTGGCGCGCGCCGAACATCGGCCTCGGATCGCGCTTCTCGCTGCTGTCGCGCGAGACGATGCTGCTGACCAACAACGTGATGCTTGCCGCGGCGATGGCCGCGGTGCTGCTCGGCACCCTGTACCCGCTGGTGCTCGACGCGCTCGGCGTCGGCAAGATCTCGGTCGGCCCGCCGTACTTCGACACCGTGTTCGTGCCGCTGATGGCGCCGATCGTCTTCCTGATGGGCGTCGGCCCGCTGGCGCGCTGGAAGCAGACGTCGCTGCCCGACCTCGCGCAGCGGCTGCGCTGGGCGCTGGTCGTCGCGATCGTCGCCGGCGTGCTCGGCGCGTGGGTGGCCGGTCGCGTGTCGGCGATGACCGTGCTCGGGCTGTCGCTGGCGTACTGGGTGTTCGCCGCGACCGCGGTCGACCTGTGGGGCCGCGTGCGGCCGCTGCCCGACATGGGCTTCGGCGAGCGGCTGCGCCGGCTGCCGCGGTCGACGATCGGCATGATGACGGCGCACGCGGCGATCGGCGTGTTCATCGTCGGCGTGACGATGGTCAATTCGTTCCAGGTCGAACGCGACGTGCGGATGGCGCCGGGCGACTCGACGACGATCGGCGACTACGTCTTCACGTTCAAGTCGATCCGCGACGTGCCGGGGCCGAACTACGAGGCCGTGCAGGGCTGGATCGAGGTCACGAAGAACGGCGACAAGGTCACCGACATGCTGCCCGAGAAGCGGATCTACCGCGTGCAGCGCAACCCGATGACCGAGGCGGCGATCGACACCGGCCTGACGCGCGACCTCTACGTGTCGCTCGGCGAGCCGGTGGACAACGGTGCGGCGTGGATCGTGCGCATCTACTACAAGCCGTACGTCGACTGGATCTGGGGCGGCTGCGCGCTGATGGCGATCGGCGCGCTGGTCGCCGCGACCGACCGCCGCTACCGCCGCCGCTCGACCGATTCAGAGGACGTGCCGGTCGGCGTCGACGTGAGCGCCGGCGCGGTGGGCGGTGCGGTGCCGCAACCGGCGCGCAAGGTCGCGGCGACGAGCTGACCGCGGGGCGACGGTGAAAACGCTGAAGTTCGTCATTCCGCTGGTGCTGTTCGCGGCGCTGGCGTGGTTCCTCGGCGCGGGGCTCAAGCTGAACCCGCGCGAGGTGCCGTCGCCGCTGATCGGCAAGCCGGCGCCCGAGTTCGCGCTGCCGACGGTCGCCGACCCGGCGCGGACGATTTCGAAGACCGACCTGCTCGGCCAGGTGTGGGTGCTGAACGTCTGGGCGTCGTGGTGCGTCGCGTGCCGCGAGGAGCACCCGCACCTCGTCGCGTGGTCGCGCAAGCGGTTCGTGCCGATCTACGGCCTGCACTACAAGGACAAGCGCGAAGACGGCCTGCCGTGGCTGGCACGGCTCGGCAACCCGTATCAGGCGTCGCTGTGGGACATCGACGGTCGCGTCGGCATCGACTTCGGCGTCTACGGCGTGCCCGAGACCTTCGTCGTCGACAAGCAGGGAACGATCCGCTACAAGCACATCGGCCCGGTCAACCCCGACGTGATCCGCGACAAGCTCGAGCCGCTGATCCGCTCGCTGCAGGCCGAGACCGCCGGCGGAAAGGCCGCCGATGCGTGAGCGTTGCGCGCCCGGCCGCGCTTTGCGGCGCGGCGTCGCGGCCTGCGCCGCGGCGTGGTGGCTGGCCGTGCCGGTGCTGCCCGCGGCCGCCGCCGAAGCGCCGCCGGCCGCCGAAGACCCGGTGCTCGAGAAGCGGATGATGGCCATCGCCGCCGAGCTGCGCTGCCTCGTCTGCCAGAACCAGACGATTGCAGACTCCGACGCCGATCTCGCGGTCGATCTGCGCCGCCAGGTGCGCGAGATGTTGCTGCAAGGCCGGTCGCAGAAGGAAATCCTCGACTACATGACCGCGCGCTACGGCGACTTCGTGCTGTACCGGCCGCCGCTGCGGGAAGACACCGCGATGCTGTGGTTCGGCCCGGTGCTGCTGCTCGTCGGCGGCGTCGTCACGCTCGTCGTCGTGCTGCGGCGGCGCGCGAAGCTGCCCGACGACCGCTTCGAGTCCGACGACCCCGACGAGCCCGGCGGCACCGCCGCGGCCGCGCCCCCGAGATGACCGCTTCCCAAGTTCAGGAACTGCGCCGCAAGCTCAAGCAGCTGCGCGAGCAGCACGCCGCCGGCAAGATCGACGACGAGAAATACGCGCAGTCGCGCGCCGCGCTCGAGCGCCGGCTGGTCGAGCTCGTCGTCGACGACGAAGCCGCCGCCGCGCCCGCCGCCGTTGCCGTGAAGCCGCGCCGCGCCGGCGTGCAGACGTGGGCGCTGGTCGCGGTGGTCGTCGCGATCGTCGCGTTCGCCGGCTATTCGCTGACCGGGTCGCCCGACTTGATCAACGCGCCGCTGGCCAGCAGCGGTGGCGACGGCGGCGCGGCCGACCAGGCGCCGCACAACATGGGCTCGCAGCAGCTCGAGGCGATGGCCGAGCGGCTGGCCGAGCGGCTCGCGCAGTCGCCCGACGACGCCCAGGGCTGGATGATGCTCGGCCGCACCTACTCGGCGGTCGGCCGCCACGACGACGCGTTGGCGGCGATCCGGCGCGCCGTCGAGTTGCAGCCCGACGAGCCGTCGGTGCTCGCCGACTATGCCGACGCGTTGGCGGTGAAGAACGGGCGCCAGCTCGAAGGCGAGCCGATGAAGCTCGTCGAACGCGCGTTGAAGGCCGACCCGAACCACCTCAAAGCGTTGGCGCTGGCCGGCACCGCGGCGTTCAACCGCAGCGACTACGCTGCCGCGGCCGATTACTTCGACCGCGTCGTCGGCGTCGGCACGCCCGACAACCCGATCGTGCAGATGGCGCAGAACGCGGCCACCGAGGCGCGCAAGCGCGGCGGTTTGCCGGCTTCTGACGGCGCAACGGCCGTCGCTGCCGCACCACCGGTCGCCGCGGCGCCGCCGGTGGTCCCCCCACCGCCGCCGGTGCCGGCCGCACCGCCGCCGGCGATGCCGCCGCCGCCGAACCCGGCGCCGGCCGGAGACGCCACCGCGGCGCTGGCCGCCACCGCGAGCATCTCGGGCACCGTCGACATCGACGCCGGGCTGCGCGCGCGCGCGTCGCCCGACGACGCGGTGTTCATCTTCGCGCGGCCGGCCGAGGGGTCGAAGATGCCGCTGGCGATGCTGCGCAAGCAGGTCAAGGACCTGCCGTTCCGGTTCACGCTCGACGACAGCCTGGCGCTGGCGCCGACGATGAAGCTGTCGAGCGTCGAACGTGTCGTCGTCGGCGCGCGCGTCAGCAAGACCGGCCATCCGATGCCCAACCCCGGCGACCTCGAGGGCGTCAGCGAGCCGGTGGCGCTCGGTGCCGGCGGCGCGAAAGTCGTCATCGCCAAAGAGCTGAAGTAGCGCCGGCGCCGCGGTAGTGCGGTTCGCCGCCCACGGGCGTGCCGCGCATCGCGCCTCGGAGCGGCTCGCACGCGACGCGCGCAAGCCCGACCAGCGCGACCGTGCCGACGTAGGCGACGAATCGGGCCGACGCCGGCGAGCGGCGGCGCCTGCCGCGCGCCTGTGTTTCGGGTCAGGCCTTTTTCTTCGGCACCTTCGCGCCGGCCTTGCGCGCCTGCGACAGCCCGATCGCAATCGCCTGCTTGCGGCTCGTCACCTTCTTGCCGCTGCTGCTCTTCAGCTGGCCCTTCTTGGCTTCGTGCAGCGCTTCGCCCACCTTCTCGTTGGCCTTCGGTCCGTATTTCGCCATCCCGTCGCTCCCGGCCTGATGCGCCGGCGGCGATGCAGCAACGCCGGTGCCCGCGGGCTCGGGCGTCAGAGCGACGCCGCCGGCAGCGAGCGCAACGCTGGCCACAGCGCGGCCGCCGCGTCGGCGAGCGCGCGCTGGCGCGCGGCGACGGTGGCGTCGTCGGCGCCCGCGCGCAACGCGCCTTCGACGTCGGCCGCGGCCGCCGCCAGACGCGTCGCACCGACCGCCAGCGCCGCGCCCTTGACGCGGTGCGCCGCCGCCTGCGCGGCCGAACGGTCGCCCGCGTCCAGGTGGGAGGCGATCGAATCGACCGTGGCGGCGTGGGTCGCGAGCAGGCTGTGCAGCAGACGCGCGTAGATCGGCGCCTGGCCGAGCACGGCGTCGAGCCCGCGTTCGACGTCGAGCCCGTCGATCGACCGCAGCGCGGCCCGCAGCGCGGCGTCGCCGGGGGCGGCCGTCGCGCCGGCGGCGGTCGGCGGCGGACGCGTCTCGGCGGAAGCCGAAGCGGCCGGCTCGACCGGGGCCGCATCGGCGGCTGCGGCTGCGGCTGCGGGGGGGTCGGCCGCGGTCTGCGCCGGCAGCCAGCGCAGCAGCGCCGCATACAGCCGCTGCGGCTCGACGGGCTTGGCGAGGTAGTCGTCCATGCCCGCCGCCAGGCACGCGCGGCGGTCGTCCTCGAACGCGTTGGCGGTCATCGCCAGGATCGGCAGCGCGGCGGTCGCGGGCAGCGCGCGCAACGCCGCGGTGGCTTCGAAGCCGTCCATCGACGGCATCTGCACGTCCATCAGCACGAGGTCGTAGCGGCGATCGCGCGCGCGATCGACGGCCTCGCGGCCGTCGACCGCGGTGTCGACGACGAGCCCGGCGGCGTGCAGCAACTCGATCGCCACCTCGCGGTTGACCGCGTCGTCCTCGGCGAGCAGCACCCGCGCGCCGCGGCAGCGGCGGCGCAGTTCGGCGTCGAGCGCCGCGGCGTCGGCCGGCGCGCCGGCGTCGGGCGCCGGGCCGCGGCCGCGCTCGACGCGCGCGGTCAGCCAGAAGGTGCTGCCGGCGCCGGGCGTGCTGACCGCGCCGGCGTCGCCGCCCATCAGCCGCGCCAGCTCGCGGGTCAGCGCCAGCCCGAGGCCGGTGCCGGCGTAGCGCCGGGTCGTCGACGCGTCGGCTTGCTCGAACGGACGGAACAGCCGCGGCAGCTGCTCGGCGTCGATGCCGATGCCGCTGTCCTCGACTTCGAGCCGGACCAGCAGGCCGCGGTCGCCGCCGTCGGCGAGCAGCCTCGCGCGCAGGACGATCGTCCCCGACGGCGTGAACTTCAGCGCGTTGTCGGCGTAGTTCAGCAATGCCTGGCGCAGGCGCGTCGCGTCGCCGTGCAGCCAGCCGGGAACGCCGTCGACGTCGGTGGTGACGCGTACGCCCTTGGCCTGCGCACGGTCGTGGATCAGCGCGTGGACCGGCTCGAACACCGCGGCGAGCTGGAAGTCGGCGGTGTCCAGCACGAGCTTGCCGGCCTCGATCTTCGACAGGTCGAGGATGCCGGTGATGATCGACAGCAGGTGGTGCGCGGCGGCGTCGATCTTCGCCAGCCGCGCTGCCTGCTGCGGCGTGGCCTCGCTCTGCAGCAGATACGACAGGCCGACGATCGCGTTCATCGGCGTGCGGATCTCGTGGCTCATGTTGGCCAGGAATGCGCTCTTCGCGCGGCTTGCCGCCTCGGCGTGGCGACGCGCGTCGGCGAGTTCGGCGGTGCGCTCGTCGACGAGCACTTCGAGGTGCTCGCGGTGGCGGTCGAGCTCGTCGCGGATCGCCTTCTTCTCGGTGATGTCCTCCTCGACGCCGACGTAGTGCGACACCGTGCCGTCGGCCTCGCGCAGCGGCACGATCCGGGCGAGCGCGATGTAGCGCGTGCCGTCGCGCCGCTGGTTGCGGAACTCGCCCTGCCAGGGGCGCCCGGCGGACAGATCGCGCCACATCGCGTGGCCTTGTTCGGCGGGTGCATCGTCGGCACGCATCAGCCTCGCGCTGCGCCCGATCACCTCGTCGCGACGCCAGCCGGTGGCCGTGACGAAGGCGCTGTTGACGTACTCGATGCGCGCGTCGAGGTCGGTGATCAGGATCGCGTTCGGGCTTTGTTCGACGACCTGGTGGAGCTTGCGCAGCTCGGCCTCGGCCTGCACGCGGTCGGTGACGTCGATCATCACGCCCTGCTGGGCGAGCGCGCGGCCGGACGCGTCGCGCAGCGTGTCGGCCTTGTCGTGGATGTGGCGCCAGCGCCCGTCGCGGGTGCGCAGCCGATAGCGGTGGTCGACGCCGGTGCCGTCGCGCAGCGCGTCGGCCAGCGTCGCCAGCACCCGCGGCGCGTCGTCCGGGTGCAGGCTGTCGACCCAGGTCGTCGGCTGTGCGAGCCACTGCGCCGGCGTGTAGCCGAGGTCGCGCACCGCCTGGCTGACGTAGGTCGTCGACGAAAAGTCGTCGATCCGCGCGCGGTAGATGATCGCCGGCACCTGCTCGGTCAGCGCGCGGTACTTCTGTTCGCTGGCGAGCAACGCGTCGGCGGCGCGGCGGCGCTGCACCAGCCGCCACGTTTCGTTGGCCAGCAGCCGCACCGTTTCGACGTCGGTGTCGTCGAAACCGTCGTCGCGGTCGGCGAGGGTGGCCAGCAGCACGACGCGATCGGCTTCGACCACCGGCACCGCCAGCGCGTGGCGCGGCGCGACGTCGCCGGCGCCGGTCGGCACCGGCGACCGCGCCGGCTCGCGACGGCGAACCGCGATGGCGCAGACGCCGTCACCGCCTTCGTCGGGGCCGACGTCGAACGCATCGAGCGTGGCGACGCCGCCCGGCGTGGCCAGCGCCAGGCGAGCGCCTTCGGTGTCGACGACGTGCAGGCTCGCCCGCGAACACGCCAGCAGCTCGCGCAGCAGCTCCTGCACCTGGCGCAGGAAGGACGCCTCGTCGCTGCTTTCAGCGACGAGCGGCAGGCGCAGCAGCGCGTCGGCGCGTTCGGCCTGCAGCCGCAAGCTGGCGTCGGCGCGGCGCTGCTCGGTGACGTCGCGGGCCAGCACGACGACCGCGTCACGGCCGTCGTAGCGCAGGCTGTGGGCCCGGATCTCGACGTCGATCTCGCGCCCGTCCTTCAGCCGATGGCGCCACACCCCGGCGTTGTCGGCGCCCGGCTGGGTGCGCCGCAGGTGGTCGCGCAGCCGCGGGACTTCGTGCGCCGGGCGGATCGCCTCGACGTCGAGGGCGAGGAACTCGTCGCGCGTGTAGCCGTACTTCACGATCGCGGCGTCGTTGACTTCGAGGAAGCGCAACGTCACGAGGTCGTAGATCCACATCGGGTGCGGGTGCGACGTGAACAGCTGGCGGTAGCGCGATTCCTGGCGACGCAGCCGCTGCTCGCCCTGCTGCAGCGACGCCCGGTCGCGCAGCGCGCGGATGCCGTGCGCGACGTCGTCGGCGACCTCGGTCAGCAGCCGCGTCTCGTCGGCATCGAAGGCGTCGGCGGCGGCGTACACGCACAGCGCGCCGAGGCAGCCGCGGCCATCGGCGGTGTGCAGCGGTGCGGCGAACAGCGCGCCGCCGGCGCCGGCGTCGTTGCCGTCGTCGTCGCTCGGGCGCCAGACGACGGTCACGCCACTGGCGCAGGCACGCGCCCAAGGGCTGGCCTCGCGCGCGTCGTCGTCGTCCGATCCGATGGCCGGCCAGCCGGCCGCGTTGCCGGCCATGGCGACGGTGCGCAACGCGGGTCGCGGGGCGACGCCGTGGCCGCCGGCGTCGGCCGTCGCGGCGATCGCGAACCATGCGGCGCGATGGCTGCCGGTGGCGACGACGACGCGGCACACCGCGTCGAGCAGCGCGCCTTCGTCTTCGGCACGCAGCACTTCCTGGCTGCATTCGCGGCTGGTCTGCAGCGCGCGGTTGGCGCGGCGCAGCGCGGCGTCGGCGCGCTTGACCGCGGTGACGTCGCGCGACACGCCGAACATGCCGACGACTCGGCCCGCGGCGTCGCGCAACGGTCCTTTGGTCGACAGGAAGACGCGCTCGCCGCCCGGCGTCGTCACCGTTTCCTCGCGCGTGAACGGCCGCAGCGCGTGCATCGCCTCGTCGCGATGGCGCTGCAGCATCGGCAGGTCCTGCGGCGAAAACAGGTCGTCGTCGGTGCGACCGAGGACGTCGCCC
>CBDUBX010000087.1:0-9459 GCA_965365495.1 uncultured Burkholderiales bacterium | reverse complement strand
GGCCGCCGATGGCGAGTCGGCCGCGCTGACGGCAGCGCTGGCCGGCTGCACGGTGCTCGAACTGCGGCGCGGCGCGCACGGCGACGACGCCGAGGACTTCGTCGTCGACGTCCACGCCGCGCTGCGCGACGAGCGGCCGCTGGCCGAAGCAGTGCGCGCGGCACGCGACGCGTTGCATCGCCGCGCCGGCGTCGCGCGGCTCGCGCCGACGCTGTACGGCGACGGCGCGCTGTGCACGACCGCGGCGTCGCGCGCCGGCGGCGACGACGTCCGCCGCCAGGTGACGATGCTGTCGTACGACCTCGTCGGCTCGACCGCGCTGCTCAACGCGATCGGCGACGAGCGCTACGCCGACCTGCTGCACGACTACCACGTGCGCTGCCGGGCGATCGTCCACGGCCGCGGCGGCCACGCCGACGAGCCGAAGGGCGACGACGGCGTGATGTGCTATTTCGGCTACCCGCAGGCGCGCGAGGACGGCGCCGCGCAGGCGCTGTGCGCGGCGCTCGAGCTCGTCGACGCGGTGCGCGCGCTCGGGCTGTCGGTGCGCATCGGCGTCGGCACCGGCGACGTCGTCGTGCGCAACGCGCAACCGGTCGGTGCGGCGATCCACTACGCCGCCCGGCTGCGGGTGCTCGCCGAGCCGGGGGCGGTGCTGGTCAGCGAGTCGACGCGTGCGATCGTGCGCGACCGCTTCGTCTTTCGCTCGTCGCGCCCCGCCGCGCCGCTCAAGGGCTTCGACCGCGAAGAGCCGATCCACGAGGTCGTCGGCCACGCGACGGCCGGTGCCGTCGCCGCCGACCGTTCGCCGCCGCAGCCGACGGCGTTCATCGGCCGTGTCGACGAGATGGCGGCGCTCGCCGAGCAGCTGGCGGCCGCCGGGCCGTCGGGGCCGCGCGTCGTCCGCGTCGTCGGCGACGCGGGTATCGGCAAGACGCGGCTGGTCGCCGAGTTCCGGCGCGCGTCGATGCGCCGCGGTGTCGAGGTCTTCTTCTGCCGCTGCGGCCCCGACCACCGCCACAGCGCGTTCCACCCGCTGATCGATGCGCTGCGCGACGAGCTGCGGGTCGGCGCCGCCGAACCGCCGCGCGACCTGCTCGCCCGGCTGAACCGGCTCGTGTCGTGGAGCGGATCGCTCGGCGACGACGACCTGGCCCTGCTCGGCGACCTGCTCGGCATCGGCGGCGGCGATGCGACGGCGGTGCGCGCGCTGGCGCCCGAGCAACGGCGTCAGCGGACGTTGGACCTGCTCGCGACGCTCGGTCAACGGCGATTGCAGGGGCGTGCGGGCTGCATGATCGTCGAGGACGTGCACTGGATCGACCCGTCGACGGCCGAGTTCATCGACCACTTCGCCGAGGCCACGGCCGGCGCGCAGCTGTTGATCGTGCTGACCACGCGGCCCGACGCGCAACCGGCGTGGCAGCCGCGACGGCCGGTCGTCGACGTCGCATTGAAGGGCCTGTCGCCGCTCGAATCGCGGGCGCTGGTGCGCGCCACCGTCGGCCACGCCGTGCTGCCGCCCGAGACGGTGCACGCGATCGCCGACCGCGGCGACGGCATCCCGCTGTTCATCGAGGAGTCGACGCGGATGGCGGTCGACCTCGCGGCCGGCGGCGAGGTGCTGGCGCGCGACGCCGGCCATGTGCCGTCGTCGCTGCTCGACCTGCTGACCGCGCGGCTCGACCGGCTCGGGCCGGCGAAGGCGGTCGCGCAGGTCGCGGGCGCGATCGGGCGTGGCTTTCCGCAAGCGCTGCTGCACGCGGTGCTGGCGCACGCGTCGCTCGCCGGCCGTGTCGCCGACGTCGACGGCGCCGTGGCGACGCTGGTGCGCAGCGGCATGCTCGTCGCGCGCGGCACGGCCGACGGGCCGCGTTGGTCGTTTCGCCACTCGCTGATGCGCGACGCCGCGTACCGGTCGCTGCTCGACCGCGACCGGATGCGGTTGCACCGCGCGATCGCCGACGTGTTGACGCAGGCGTTCGGCGACCTGGCCGAGCGCGAGCCGGCGCTGCTCGCCGTCCACCACGAGGCCTCGGGCGACGACGCCGCGGCGTCGCAGCAGTGGGAGCGCGCGGCGCGCGTCGCGGCGTCGCGGTCGGCGCACGCCGAAACCGCGGCGCATGCGGGCCGCGCGCTGGCAGCGCTGCGCCGCCTGCCGGGGAGCGACGAACGCGACCGCCGCGAGCTGCGGCTGCAGATGCTGCTGGCCGCGCGCTGGATCGCGCTGGACGGCTACGGCGCCGACCGCGTCGAGCGCGCGTATGCGCGGGCGCTCGAGCTGGCCGCGGCGCTGAACGACGACGTCGCGCGGCTGAGGATCGTCCTCGGCCTGGCGGGCTACCACTTCATGCGCGCCGACTTCGACCGCGCGTCGGCCTGTGCCGAAGACGGCCTGCAGCGCGCCGAACACGCCGGCGCGGTGCCGCTGGCGCAGGCCCAGTGGGCCGCCGCGGTCGTGAGCATGCACCGCGGCGAGATGCACGCAGCGGTGCAGCAGATGGACGCGTGCCTGGCGCGCTGCGAGCAGCTGTCGCACTTGCCCGCTGCGGTGCAGGACCCGGCGGTGATGTGCCTGTGCTACTCGGCGTGGTCGATGTGGCAGCTCGGCCGCGCCGACGAGGCGCTGCGCCGTGCGCTCGCAGTGGTCGAACGCGCGCGGCAGATGCAGCACCCGTTCAGCCTCGGCGAGGCGCTCGGGTTCTGCGCCGCGGTCCAGCACTTCCGCGGCGACGACCAAGCCGCGCTCGCCAGCGCCGAAGCCGCCGTGGCCGTCTGCGAGGAGAGCGGCTTCTCGGTCTGGCTGGCGCACGCGCGGATCATGCGCGGCCGCGTGCGCGCGGCGCTCGGCGACGCGAACGCGGCGATCGTCGAGATGAAGGAAGCGTTCGACGCGTGGGCGGCGACCGGCGCGGTCGTGACGATCCCGTTCTACCTGGCGATGCGCGCCGAGGCGCTCGAGATCGCGGGCCGTCCGGACGAAGGGCTGGCGCTGGTGCGACAAGGGCTGGCGGTCGTCGAGAAGCACGGCGAGCGCTACTGGGAGCCCGAACTGCGCCGGCTGCACGGCCGCTTGATGCTGGCCGACGCCAACCGCATCCCGATCGATCGGCGCGAAGAAGCCGAGCGCTGGCTGCTCGACGCCGTGGCCTGTGCCGACCGGCGCGGGATGCGCGCGCTGGCGCTGCGCGCGGCGGTGGACCTGGCCGAACTGCGTCTGGCCGACGACCGCCCCGGCGCGGCGCTTGACATCCTGCACCCGGCGTTCGACGCGATCGCCGAAGGCCGCGGCACGCGCGACCTGCAGCGCGCCGAAGCGCTGTTGCTCGCCGCGACCCGCCAACTCGCGATTACCGGAGCCGTCGATGGGCCTGCTGCACGACCTGCAACGAACGCCTGACCCGCTCGAGCAGAACCGGCAGCTGTTCGGCTGGCTGTCGGAGCCAACGGAACGCGCGGCGTTCTATGCCGACTTGCGCAACGAAGGCTGTCCGATCGTCCGCGTGCCCAGCCTGCTCGGCTACGGCGAGCGCGGCGCGTGGCCGCGCCACGACCTGTACCTCGTCAGCGCCCGGCGCGACGTCGTCGATTCGCTGCAGCGCGGCCGCGTCGACCCGTACGCCGGGCTGCCGAGCGGGCGCGAGTTCATGCTCGCGATGGACGACGTCGCGCAGCACCGTCGCCAGCGCGACGTCGCGGCGAACGCGTTGCGCTACACGGCCGACGAGATCGAGCGCTGCATCGAAGAGGCGTGGGAACTGGCGACCGTGCTGCCGCTGAAGCACCGCGAGATCGACGCGGTGGAGATCGCCGAGCAGACCGCTTTACGCTTCGTCGAGTTGCTGTTCGGCCTGCCGCGCGAGTCGCACGTGTTTCTCGAGCGCGTGATGGCCGGCGTCTACCAGCTGCTGACCTACCAGATCGTCGGCCGGCACTTCCTCGGTACGTCCGGCGTCGACCTCGACGATCCGCGCGCCAAGCGCGCGGCCGACGGACTCGACGCCGACCTCGAGGAAGTGCTGCAGGCCGACCGCACGCTCGAGCCGTCGCGTCTGCCGGACCCGCCGCCGATCCCAACCGTGCTCGAGCGCTTGGCCGCGAGCTGGGGTGCGGGCCAGCGCGACGAATTGCTGACGGTGGCCAAGGGGCTGATTGCCGGCACGATCGGCAACGTGCGCGCCGCGGTCGCGATCGCGATCGCGCACCTGATGGCACCGGTCAGGCCGCCGCGCCGGCGGCGGCTGATCGACGACCCGAAGGCGCGGACCGACGCGGCGTGGCTCGCGCAACAGGTCGACGACGCGCTGCTCGCCGATCCGCCGGCGCCGTTCCTGCCGCGCAGCGCGCCGCGTGGCCTGCACTGGTGCGACGTCGACGGCGCCCGGCACCCCGTACCGGAAGGCGCCGAGCTGCTGCTGCTGATGGGCGTCGACCCCGACGCCGACCTCGTGTTCGGCGGCGTGGCGGGCGGGGCGCAGTCGATGCACCAATGCGTCGGGCGCCACCTCGCGGCGCCGCTGGTCAACGGCATCGTCCGCCGCATCGCGGCGCTGCCGGGGCTCGAGGAACGGCTCGATGCCGACGGTCTGCGGCGTCCGCCCGAGCGCCGCTGGGGGTCGATCTACACCGCCTATCCGCTGCAGTACCAGCGCGAGCAGAGGTTGAACCAGCAGCCGCTGTTCGTCGTGCTGCCGATCAAGCCGCCGGTGGCCGAGAACGCGCGCCGCCTGGAGGCGCTGACCCGCGGCGGCGCACCGATCGTCGAGCACGCGCTCGACGGTTCGCGCCAGGTGCACTTCGCGTGGTTCAACATCATTGAAGGCGGCACGCACCTGGCGATGACCACCGCCTACGACGGCGACTTCGACGCCTACGTTCGCCACTTCGCGATCACCGTCGACCTGTTCGACCGCCAGTTCGAGTTGCTCGACGTCGAGCAGCCGCGACCGATCCGCGAACACCCGCGCGAGTTCGTCGAAACGATCCGCAAGTACAACCGCGCGCCGCTGGCGGGCTACTTCTACAGCGCGTATCCGCGGCTGACGGTGGCCGAGATCGATTCGGCCGGGATCGCGGGGTCGTCGCGCAAGCGGCGCCGCGCGCGGGGGCACCCATGAGCACGATGCCGTGGCACGGGCAGGCGCAGCAGCTGGCGGCGGGCGGCTACCCGTGCGACCACGCCGAGCACCGCGTGCTGCGCGTCGACGAGCCCGCCGCCGCGCGGCGTTGGCTGGCGCGCGTGCTTGCCTACGGCTGGCCGACGGCCGCCGGTGCGCAGCATCCGCACTTCGGCGTCGACCTCGGCTTCACGTTCCGCGGCTTGCAGGCGATGCACGCGCCGGACCGGCTGCTGCAGGTGCTGCGCGAGCGCGCGCCGGCGTACGCCGAAGGCGCGCCGCCGCGCGCGACGCAGCGGCTCGGCGACTTCGGCCCGAGCGCGCCGGCGCAGTGGGACGTGGAGTTCGCGCTCGACCGCGCGCACGTCGTCGTCAGCGTCCACGATGACTCGGTCGCGGACATAGAAGACAGCTTTGCGAAGTTGCAGCAGCTCGACGCCGACGCCGGCCTGTATGGCTGGGACGGCGAAGGCATGCGCACCGCGCAGCTGACGAAAGACGCCATTCCAAACTCGAAGCGGCTGCTGCGCCGCGTGCACTTCGGTTTTCGCGACAACATCACCAACGCCCACGCCGTCGAGCCGGCGCAGAAGAACGCCGATCAAGGACAGCACGCCGCCGGCGAGCTGCTGCTCGGCTGGGCCAACGACGCCGGCTACAACCGCTGGGGCGGCGACAGCGGGCCGCCCGCGGCGACCCAGGCGTTCTTCCTGAATGCCAGCTTCGGCGTGCTGCGCCGCATCGAGCAGGACGTGCACGGCTTCGAGCGCGACCTCGCGCAGCGCGCGCAGGTGATGTCGGCGAAGCACCCGGGCATCACCACCGACTACCTGAAGGCCAAGATGTGCGGCCGCTGGCCCGACGGCGCGGTGGTCGGCGCGCAGGACGGATTCACTCCGCCACAGCAACAAGGCGACGTGCCCAGCGCCTTCCCGAAGTACGACGACGCCGACGGCAGCGGCTGCCCGTTCGGTTCGCACGTGCGGCGCTGCAACCCGCGCCACGACGACCTGCGCCCGCCGCAGGCGCGGGTGCTGTTCCGGCGCGGCATGCCGTACGGCCCGCTCTACGCCGGCAAGGACGACGGCGAGTCGCGCGGCCTGGCCGGCTTCTTCTTCTGCGCCAGCATCGAGGACCAGTTCGAGACGTTGATGTCCGAATGGGTCGAGAAGATGCCGATGGTGCAGGGCAGCGCCGGCCGCTCGAAAGACCCGTTGGTCGGCCACCACACCGAGCCCGACGCGAAGTTCGTCGTGCCGCGCGCCGGCGGCCAGCCGATCGAGCTGACCGGTCTGGCGTCGTACCTGACGACGCGGGGCACGCTGTACGCGCTGTACCCGTCGCGCGCGGCGCTCGCGCAACTGGCGGCGGTATGAGCCTGCCGCCGCCGCTGTCGCGCCCGAAGGACGTCGCGGCCGACCGCTACTGCGACCTCGTGCTCGAAGGCGGCATCACGAGCGGCATCGTCTACACCGCGGCGGTGTCGCGTCTGGCCGGGGCCTATCGCTTCGCGCGGATCGGCGGCAGCTCGATCGGCGCCTTTGCCGCGGCGCTGGCCGCGGCCGCCGAGCTGCGCCGCCGCGAAGGCCACGACGACGGCTTCCAGGCGCTGGGCGAGTTGCCGCGCGTGCTGGCCGAAGAAGACGACAGTGGGCGAACGCAGCTCGAACGGTTGTTCAAGCCGCAGCCCGCCACGCGCCGCCTGTTCGCGGTGTTCCGCTGCCTGCTCGGCGACCGCGCGCCGGCGCGCAAGGCGGCCGACGCGGTGTGGCAGCTGTGGCGCGAATATCGCGCGCGCGGCTTGCTGATCCTGGCCGCGGTGCTGCTCGCGGTGGCGGCGGTGCAGCTCGTCGTCATCGGCTGCGGCACCGTCGGTTGGTGCGACCATGCCGGCGCCGACGGTGCGATCGTCGTCTTCGTCGCCGTGCTCGCGGCGACGATCGCGTTCGTGTTCTCGGTGTTGTTGCCGCTGTGGGGGCTGGCGCGCGACCTGACGGGGCCGCTGGTGCGCAACGGCTTCGGCCTGTGCCGCGGCCGCGATGACGACCCGGCGGCAGCCGACGACCTGATCGACTACCTGCACAGCAGCATCCAGCGCGTCGCCGGGCGCGATCCGATCGGCGACCCGCCGTTGACCTTCGACGACCTGCGCTCGGCGCTCGGCGGGCCCGACACGTTCTTTCCTCCCGACAGCGACGGCGCGCACTCGATCCGGCTGCAGATCTATGCCACCCACGTCGCGCACGGCCGGCCGTACCGCTTCCCGCTCGAAGCGCGCGACGACATGGAGCGGCTGTTCTACCGCGAGGACGAACTGGCCGCGTATTTCCCCGAGCCGGTGATGAAGGCGCTGGCGCGAGGGTCGGAGCGCTATGCGCCGGCCCACCCGTCGGACCCGCCGCCCGGCGCGTGGGCCGCAGGGCTGCGCGAACTGCCGGCCGGCGGCCGGCTGCCGGTGGTCGTCGCGGTGCGGCTGGCGATGAGCTTTCCGCTGCTGATCTCGGCGGTGCCGCTGTACGCGATCGACTACGAGGCCGAGCGCCCGATGCGCCGCGCCAAGCGGGTGTGGATCAGCGACGGCGGGCTCTGCTCGAACTTCCCGATCCACCTCTTCGACGCGTTCGTGCCGCGCTGGCCGACGTTCGGCATCGCACTGTCGCGGCGCAACCTGCACCGCCGCGGCCAGACGGTGTGGCTGCCCGAGCGCCACTTCGAAGGTCGCGCCGACCGCTGGCACCGCGGCGTCGACGCCGACGAGCAGTTGCTCGAACAGCCCGGCGACGCCTCGCGGCTGCTGGCCTTTCTGATCGGCCTGTGGAAGGCGACGTGGCGCTGGAACGATTCGACGATGATGCGGCTGCCGGCCGTTCGCGACCGCATCGTTCACGTGCTGCTCGCGCCGGGCGAAGGCGGCGTCAACATCCGGATGACGAAAGAGCAGGTGCTGGCGTTGGCCGAGCGGTACGGCGCCGCGGCGGCGAATCACTTCATCGCGCAGTTCGCCAAGACCGGGTCCGCCGGCTGGTCCGAACACCGCTGGGTGCGCTTCATGACGACGCTCGAGTCGCTGCGCCGGCACCTCGACTGCTTCGCTGCGGCGGCCGACACCACGCGCCACGCGCTGCCGCTGGACGACGCGATTCGCCGCGCGACGCGAGACGCGCCGTTGCGCGGCCCGACCGAAGGGCCGACATTGCCGTCGGAAACGCCGATCTCGTCCGCTCAGGCGGCCGACCTGCAGCGCCTGCTGCAGGCGCTGCGCGGGCTGCAGGACGTGTTCGACGCCCACGGTCAAGACCTGCCGTACGAGCCCGAACCGCGGCCGAGCTGGCGGATGCGGCACCCGAGCTGAACGCGGCCGGCGTGGTGGGCGGTGGGCCAGCGCTGCGGGCGCGCGGCGACCGGCAACGGCAACGGCAGTGTTCGGATTCACGCCTTTACCGCGCGCCGAATTCCTACGCTCTGTGACGTGACGCCTGTACGACGGGTACGGGTGTCCGCAACGGAGCCTCACATGTCCTTCCAGCGAGATCTCACGGCCGTCGGACGGTTCGACGCGGCGCTCGCCGAGCCGTCGTTGCCGCCGTCGTCGGCCGCTGCGTCGATGCTTGCACGCGCGCTCGACGCGATCGACCGCGCGATCCTGCTGTTGCAGGGCGACGGCCGGGTCGCGTTCGTCAACCAGGTCGCGCGGCGCGAACTCGCCGACGCGCACGCGCTGCGCGTCGTCGAGTCGCGGCTGCGGTCGCGCCACGCCGGCGACGCCGACGCGCTGCAGGACGCGATCGACGACGCGTTGACGAACGGCATCACGCGCTCGCTCGCCGTCGGGCGCGCGACCGACCGGCCGACGAAGCTGTCGGTGGTGCCGGTCGCCGCGCACGCGCCGGACGCGCCGCCCGGGGCGATGGTCGTGTTCGACCGCCGCGACGACGCCCGCGAGCCCGGCTGCGGCAGCTGCGCCCACCGCCCCGCGCCGGCGCGGTCCGAGCACGAGCTGATGCAGATGCTGGTGGTGTCCGACGACGGCGCCGAACTCGGTCACGCTGGCGCGACGCTGTCGCCGCGCCAGCGCGAGGTGTTCTCGCGCGCGTTGCGCGGCAAGCCCAACAAGATCATCGCGCGCGAGCTCGGCATCGCCGAAGGCACGGTGAAGGTCCACCTCGCGATGGTGTTTCGCGCACTGGGCGTGCGCAACCGCACCGAAGCGATGTACCGCGTGCTGTCGGCCGACACCGCGGCGGCGGTGACGCGGCTGTGATCTGCCGCATGTAGACGCAGACGCCGACACGGCGCGGGAGGAGGGCGGGTGGCGCGGGCGGCGGTCGTCGACGCGGCCGCC
>CBDUBX010000086.1:0-9480 GCA_965365495.1 uncultured Burkholderiales bacterium | reverse complement strand
GCCAGCGGCGTCACGGTCGCGGCGTGGCCGGCCGCCGCCGCGCCGGCGCGGTCGCCGCGCCGGCGCCGCTCGCCGCGCACCGCGCGGGCGGCAGAGACGCCGGCCTTCGACGCCAACGTGGTCGCCGACTTCGCCGCGCGCGCGTCGCGGCAGCACGGCTTGAACGAACGCTGGCTGCTCGCGCAGCTCGCAATGGCGCGGAACGTGGCGGCGGTGCGGCGCGCGGTGCTGCCGCCGCCGCCCGGGCAGCCGAAGAACTGGCGCGCGTACCGCGAGCGCTTCGTCGACGACGCGCGCATCGACGCCGGCGTCGCGTTCTGGCACGCCCACGCCGACGCGCTGGCGCGCGCCGAGGCGCGCTGGGGCGTGCCGCCGGCGATCGTCGTCGGCATCGTCGGCGTCGAGACCTACTACGGCCGGGTGATGGGCGGCTTTCGCGTCGTCGATGCGCTGGCGACGCTGGCCTTCGACCATCCGGCCGGCGCCCGCCGCGACCGCAGCGCGTACTTCGCAGACGAGCTCGCCGAGTTCTTCGTCTGGTGCGCGCGCGAAGGCCACGACCCGCAGCTGCCGCGCGGTTCCTACGCCGGCGCGATCGGGCTGCCGCAGTTCATGCCGAGCAACGTCAACCGGCTCGCGATCGACTTCGACGGCGACGGCCAGGTGCGCCTGGACACCAGCGCCGCCGACGCGATCGGCAGCGTCGCCCACTACCTCGCGCACCACGGCTGGCAGCGCGGCCTCGCCACGCACCACGCGGTCGCGCCGCCGGCCGACCCCGCCGACCGCGCCGCGCTGCTCGCCGCCGACATCGTGCCGACGTGGACCGCGGCGCAGTTCGCCGAACGCGGCGCGCGGCTCGACGCCACCGTGGCGATGGCCGACGACGGCTTGCTCGCACTGGTCGAGCTCGACAACGGATTCGACGCGCCGACCCACGTCGCCGGCACGCAGAACTTCTGGGTCGTCACGCGCTACAACCGCAGCAGCTACTACGCGCTGGCGGTGATCGAGCTCGGCACCGCGGTGGCGCTGCGCGCGGCGCTCGAGCCGGCGTCGGCAGGGCGCTAGGCGCACGCGTCGTCATCGCCGCTGCCGCGCTGCCGCGCTGCCGCGCCTTCAACGGATCGCCGCGGCTTCCTTTTCCATCCGCGTGACGAGCGCGTCCATCTGCTCGATCAGCGCCTGCACCGGCCCCGGCTGCGACAGGTCGACGCCGGCCTTCTTCAACTGCGCCATCGGGTGGTCGTTGCCGCCGCTCTTGAGCAGCGTCAGGTAGCGCTCGGTCGCCGCGGCGCGCGACGCCGCGTCGCCGGTGGTCATCGCGTCGAACAGCTGCGCCGACGACGCGAAGCACGTCGCGTACTGGTAGACGTAGTAGGGCGAGTTGAAGAAGTGCGCGATGCGCGCCCACGTCGAGCCGTAGAAGTCGTCGATCGTCAGCGCGTCGCCGTAGTAGTCCTTCAGCAGCTGCAGGTACAGCCGGTTCAGCACGTCGGCGGTGATCGGCTCGCCGCGCTCGACGAGGCGGTGCGCCTGCAGCTCGAAGTCGGCGAACATCACCTGCGTGTAGAACGTCTGCATGATCTGGTCGGCGGCGTGCTGCAGCAGCAGGAAGCGCTCCTTCGGGTCGGTGGTCGTCCGCAGCAGGTGCTCGAGCAGCAGCCGCTCGTTGATCGTGCTCGCGACCTCGGCGACGAAGATCGTGTAGCTGCTGGTGACGAACGGCTGGTGCTCGTCGCTGAGCACGTCGTGCATCGCGTGCCCGGTCTCGTGCGCGAGCGTGAACATCGCGTCGAGCGTGTCGTTGTGGTTCAGCAGCAGATACGGTCCGACGCCCCAGACCCCCGCGCTGTACGCGCCGGCGCGCTTGCCTTCGGTCTCGTAGACGTCGATGCGGCCGCCTTGCACGAACCGGCGGAAGCGCGCGACGTAGTCGGCGCCGAGCGGAGCGACTGCGGCCAGCACGACGTCGCGCGCCTGCGGATACGGGTAGGTCTTGCCGGTGCGGAACAGCGGCTGGAAGTTGTCGTAGGTGTGGTACTCGGCCAGCCCCAGCAGTTTGCGCCGCAGCTCGATGTAGCGGCGCAGCGGCGCGGTGCCGGCGCGCGTGTTGGCGATCAGGTTCTCGACCACCGACACCGGGATGTCGTTGCCGAACAGCGCCGCCTGCAGCGTCGTCGGGAAGTTGCGCGCCTGCGCGACGAACCAGTCGCGGTCGAGCACGCCCTTGTACAGCGCGGCGTAGGTGGCCTCGGTCGCGGCGTAAGTCTCGAGGTGCGCACGCGCGGCCTTCGCGCGGTCGGCCTGGTTGGGGCTGTGTTCCAGCAGCGCCGCGTACGCGCCGGGCGCCAACGTCACCGCCTGGCCGTCGCTGAACGTCACCGTCGGAAAGCGGATGTCGGCGGTGCTGAGCTCCTGGTAGGCGGTGCGCGCAGTCCCCTGGGTCGGGCCGGCCAGCGACAGCAGCCGCTCGCCCTGGTCGTCGAGCACGTGCGCGCGACGGCGGAACTCGTCCTGGATCGGGAACCGGTACGGCGCCAGCGCCGGCGTCGCGTCGAGCCACTGGCGCACCGTGGCTTCGGGGATCGACAGCAGCTCGGGCGTGAACCACGCGGTCGCGGCGTCGAACTTTGCCGACACCGCGGCGACGCGCTGCAGCTGCCCCGACACCGCCGCGTCGCGCGTGTCGACGTCGCGCTGCAGCTGCGGGTAGCGGTACACCCGGTACTGCAGTTGGGCCACGTCGTCGTACGCGCGGTACGCCGCAAGCAACGCCTGCGGGCCCTGCGCCAGCGTGCCTTTGCGCGCGGCGAACGCGTCCATCCGCCGCTCCATCTCGGCGAGCGCGGCTTCCCACGCTGCCCGGTCGGCGTAGATCGGCGTGAAGTCCCAGCGGAATTCGGCCGGGATGTCGTTGCGTTGGCGCGGAGCGGCGGTCGCGGTGTCGACGGGCATCGTGGCAAAGGCAATCGAAACGGCCGCCGAGAGGGCGACGAGGATGGATCGGGACATGGGCGGCGCGCCGGCGGCGTTCGGGACGTGAGGGGCGCCAGTATCGCCACCCGCCGGCGGCTCGTCGGGCCGCGACGCGCGCGGCTACCGCGCCGCGTCATGCCGCCATCGGCACCAGGAAGTCGCGGCTGATGCCGACGCCGAGGTCGTTGACGCGGTCGAGGAACTGCGTCAGGTAGGCGTGCAGCCCGGTGTCGAGGATCTCGTCGATGCGGCCGTAGCGCAGGTCCGACTGCAACCGCCCGGCGCGGCGCAGCGTCTCGCCGCTGTGCTCGTTGGCGACGAGTTGCAAGTTGGCGACGGCTTCGTTCAGGCAGGCGGCCAGCGAGCGCGGCATGTCGGGGCGCAGGATCAGCAGCTCGGCGACCTTGGCCGGATGGATCACGTTGCGGTAGACCCTGCGATAGATCTCGAACCCCGACACCGACCGCAGGATCGCGCTCCAGTGATAGAAGTCGACCTCGTGCGCCTCGCGCGCCGCGCCCGAGCCGAAGTCGTCGCCGACCGACACCGCCTGGAAGCGCACGTCGAGCAGCCGCGCGGTGTTGTCGGCGCGTTCGAGAAAGGTGCCCAGGCGCAGGAAGTGCAGCGCCTCGTCCTGCAGCATCGTGCCGACGGTCGCGCCGCGGCTCAGGTGCGAGCGGAACTTGACCCACTCGAAGCACGCCGCCGGGTCGCGCCGGAAGTCGCTGCCGGCGACCATGCGCTTGAACTCGAGCCAAGTCTGGTTCTGCATCTCCCAGACTTCGGTGGTCAGCGCGCCGCGCACCGCTCGCGCGTTCTCGCGCGCGGCGTGCAGGCACGCGACGATGCTCGACGGATTGCTGTCGTCGCGCACCATGAACTCGGCGACGCTGCGCGCGTCGACACGGTCGTGCTTGGCGAAGAACGGCTGCGTCAGCTCGCTGATCGACAGCAGCCCGCGCCACCCCTGCTCGGCGCGCGCCGCGCTCTGCGGCAGCAGCGCGGTCTGGTAGTTGACGTCGAGCATCCGCGCGGTGTTCTCGGCGCGCTCCATGTAGCGCGCCATCCAGTAGAGATGGTCGGCGGTTCTAGACAGCACGCGCAGGCTCCACAGGGCCGAAAACGCCACAGCGCGCGTGAACCGCTCGCTCCCTGTAGCGCGCGATGCAGCCCTGCAGATGGTCGGCGGTGAGCGACGGCATCAGTCCTCCAGCACCCAAGTGTCCTTGGTGCCGCCGCCCTGCGACGAGTTGACGACCAGCGAGCCCTGCTTCAACGCGACGCGGGTCAGCCCGCCTGGCACCATCTGGACGTGCTTGCCCGACAGCACGAACGGCCGCAGGTCGATGTGGCGCGGTGCGACGCCCGATTCGACGAAGGTCGGGCAGCTGCTCAACGCGAGCGTCGGCTGCGCGATGTAGTTTTCGGGCCGCGCGACGAGCACGCTGCGGAACTCGTCGATCTCGGCGCGCGTCGACGCCGGGCCGACGAGCATGCCGTAGCCGCCGGCGCCGTGCACCTCCTTGACGACGAGCTCGTCGAGGTGGTCGAGCACGTACGCCAGATCGTCGGCCTCGCGGCAGCACCACGTCGGCACGTTGTCGAGGATCGGCTTCTCGCCGAGGTAGAACTCGATCATCCGCGGCACGTACGGATAGATGCTCTTGTCGTCGGCGATGCCGGTGCCGATCGCGTTGGCGAGCGCGATGTTGCCGGCGCGGTAGGCGTCGAGCAGCCCGGCGCAGCCGAGCGTGCTGTCGGCGCGGAACGCCTTCGGGTCGAGGAAGTCGTCGTCGACGCGGCGGTAGATCACGTCGACGCGCTTCGGCCCGCGCGTCGTTCGCATGTAGACGAAATCGTCGCGGACGAACAGGTCCTGGCCCTCGACGAGCTCGATGCCCATCTGCTGCGCGAGGAAGGTGTGCTCGAAGTACGCGCTGTTGTACATGCCCGGCGTCAGCACGACGACGGTCGGCTCGTTGACGCCGGCGGGCGCCACCGCGCGCAGCGTTTCGAGCAGCAGGTCGGGGTAGTGCGCCACCGGCGCGACGCGGTGGGTGCTGAACAGCTCGGGGAACAGCCGCATCATCATCTTGCGGTCTTCGAGCATGTAGCTCACGCCGCTGGGGACGCGCAGGTTGTCTTCGAGCACGTAGTAGCGGCCGCTGCCGTCGGCCTCGCCGGCGCGGACGATGTCGATGCCGCCCACGTGCGCGTAGACGCCGCCGGGCACGTCGAGCCCCATCATCTCGGGGCGAAACTGGCTGTTGCCGACGACCTGCTCGCGCGGCACGACGCCGGCCTTCAGGATCTCCTGGTCGTGGTAGACGTCGTGGACGAAGCGGTTCAGCGCGGTGACGCGCTGGCGCAGGCCGGTCTCGAGCGTCGTCCACTCCTGCTTCGGAATGATCCGCGGGATCACGTCGAACGGGATCAGCCGCTCGGTGCCGGCGCCGTTCTCGTCCTTCGCGCCGTAGACGGCGAACGTGATGCCGACGCGGCGGAAGATCACCTCGGCCTCGGCGCGGCGCGCGGCGAGCTCGTCGTGCGCCTGGCGCTGCAGCCAGTCCTCGTAGACGCGGTACTGCGCGCGCACCTCGCGGTCGCCGCGGAGCATCTCGTCGTAGGGGGTCTTCATCGTCCTTGCCGTCGCCTCGACCGCCTCAAGCAACTCGTGGGCCGGTTTCGTCGGCCGCCGGATCGACGACCGTCGTCGCCACCACCACCGACAGCGTGTGCCGCCCGCTGCCGCGGATCACGCCGCGCAGCGGCGTGACGTCGCCGTAGTCGCGGCCGACGGCCACGCGGACGTGGCCGACGTCGGGGACGACGCGGTTGGTCGGGTCGAGGTCGAGCCAGCCGTCGGCCGGCACGCCGGGCGTTCCCGGGCACCAAACCTGGACCCACGCGTGCGACGCGTCGGCGCCGAGCAGCGCCGCCGAACCGTCGGGCGGCGCGGTCAGCAGGTACCCGCTGACGTACCGCGCCGGCACGCCGACCATCCGCAGCGCGCCGGCCATCAGGTGCGCGAAGTCCTGGCACACACCGCGCCGCGACCGCAGCACGTCGGCGAGCGGCGTGTCGACGTCGGTGCTCGCCGTGTCGTAGGTGAAATCGGCGTGGATCCGCTCCATCAGCTCGATCGCGGCGTCGGCCAGCGGCCGGCGCGGCACGAAGCTCGGCCGCGCCAGTTCGCGCAGCGCCTCCGACCGCGGCACGTACGGCGACGGCTGCACGTACTCGACCGCCGGCAGCCACGCGCCGCCGGCGACGTAGCGCAGCCGTGGCACGACGTCGTCCCACGCCGGCGACGCCGCCGCATCCAGCGCCGCGAACCGCGGCTGCAGCCGGACCTGGCTGGTCGACCGCACGGTCAGGCTGCGGTGCGGCTGCGCGACCGTGAAGTGGCACTGCGTGTTGCCCCACGGGTCGAGGCTCGTGCGGCTGTGCAGCGGCGCGGGCTCGACGTCGAGGTCGAACGACCGGCGCTGCTGGTGCGCGTCGTCCAGCGGTTGCAGGTGCGCACGGTGGTGCGCCAGCGTCACCGGCGAGGTGTAGTCGTAGCGCGTTTCGTGGACGACCTGCAGCCGCATCGAATCACACGCGGCGGTCGGCGTCGTGGACGACGGTGAAATAGCGCGCGCCGACGGCGTCGGCCAGCGCCGTCGCCGCGCCGGACAGCCGAAGCGCGGTGGCGCCGAGCGCGGCGGCGATCGCGGTGTCGTCGGCGTCGCGCAGGTCGTCGAGCGCCAGCCCGCCGCCGACGGCCGGCAGTGCGTCGGCCAGCGCCCCGACCGCGTCGCGCGCCGGCGGCAGCTTCGACAGCTCGGTGCGCAGCCGCCGCAGCACGCCGGCGAAGGCGCGCGGGTTGGTGCTGTCGAAGACCAGCAGGTCGGCGATCGCCAGCAGGTCGTCGTGGCGCTGGTAGCGCGCGCGGAACGTGATCGCGCTGTCGAACAGCTCGAGCAGCAACTCGACGCCGGCGTCGCCGGCGAGCGCACCGGCGTCGACGAACGCGCCGAGCCGCGCGGTCAGGCCGAGCAGCCGTTCGAGCAGCCGGCCGACGGCGAGCAGCCGCCAGCCGTGGTCGCGCGTCATCCGGTCGGTCTGCGCGCCGGTGGCCGCGGCCAGCTGCAACGCCAGCCGGTCGAGCGCCGGCTGGACGACGGCGCGCGCCGGCACGCCGCCCGGCGGCGCCTCGACGGCCAGCGCGAAGGTCTCGCGCATCGTGCGCAGCAGGTTCCAGTGCTCCGACGACAGCCGCTCGCGCAGCGCTTGGGCGACGCGTTCGAGCGCTGCCAGGTTGGACGCGACGCTGTCGGGCTGCTTGGTGTCGCCGAGCCCGGCGAGCAACGCGCGCTCGAAGTGGTGCGCCGACTGCACCAGCGTCGGTACGCCTTCGGGAGCGAGCCCGGTGCGCACCGCCAGCGCCGACAGCGCCGACAGCGCCGCGGCGAGCGCGTCGTGGTCGCCGTCGACGATCGACAGCGCGACGCGCGCCAGCCGCACCAGCTGCTCGGTGCGCTCGGTGTAGCGGCCGAGCCAGAACAGGTTCTCGCCGGTCCGGCTGCCGACCGGCGGCCGGCGGCGCTGGATGTCGTCGACGCCCAGCCGCCGCGGCAGCATCGAAAAGCTGTCGACCGCGCCGTCGGTACGCACCCAGGTGTCGACGCTGCTGCCGCCGCGCTGCAGGCTCATGCTCGCGTCTTCGCGCAGCGAGACGCGCGTCATGCCGCCGGGAAGCACGTGCCAGCGGCCGTCGCCGCCGGCGATCGCGTACAGCCGCACCATTGCCGGGCGCGGATGCACCGCGCCGCGGCTCCACACCGGGGCACGGGCGAATCGCAACCGGCCCTGCACGGTCCACGCGTCGGGGTCGGCGTCGATCGGCGGCGCGTCGGCCGGCCGCACCTGCGACGTCCGGCCGTTGGCCGGGAAGGTGCTGCGGACGATCTTGTCGTCGAGCCGGTCGCGCACGTCGGCCCACGCCGCGGCCTCGCCGCACCACCACGTCGGCAGGCTCGGCAAGCGCAGGTCGTCGCCGGTCAGGCGGCGCGAAATCGCCGGCAGGAACCCCTGGATCGCCGGCGATTCGAGAAAGCCGCTGCCGAGCGCATTGGCCATCGCGACGCGGCCGGCGCGCACCGCCTGCAGCAGCCCGGGCACGCCGAGCGTCGAGTCGCCGCGCAGCTCGAGCGGGTCGCACCAGTCGTCGTCGACCCGGCGCAGCACGCCGTGCACCGGCTCCAGACCTTCGACGGTCTTCAGGTACAGCCGGTCGGCGCGTACCGTCAGGTCGGCGCCTTCGACCAGCGGCAGGCCGAGGTAGCGCGCCAGCGACGCGTGCTCGAAATGGGTTTCGCTGTACGTGCCCGGTGTCAGCAGCACGATCCGCGGCAGCTCGCCGGCGGCGACCTCGCGCGCCGCGGCTTCGAGCGTGTCGAGCAGGCGGCGGTAGCTGCTGGCGATGTGCTGCACGCGCAGGTCGCGGAACGCGTCGGGAAACTGGCGCGAGATCACGAGCCGGTTGTGCAGCACGTAGCCGAGCCCCGACGGCGCCTGCGTGCGCTGCGCGACGATCCACCAGCGGCCGTCGGCGCCGCGCGCGACATCGAACGCGATGAGGAACAGCCGCATCGCGAGCGGCGGCTCGACGCCGACCATCGGCCGCAGCCAGCCCGGGTGGCGCAGCAACAGCGCCGGCGGCAGCAGCCCTTCGCGCAGCAGCTTCTGCGGGCCGTAGACGTCGGCCAGCACGCGGTCGAGCAACAGCGCGCGCTGGACGATGCCCGATTCGATCGCCGCCCAGTCGGCGGCGTCGATGATCTGCGGCAGCAGCTCGAGCGACCACGGCCGCATCGCCGACGACCCGGCGCCGGCGGCGCCGAAGACGTTGTGCGTGACGCCGTCGACGCGGATGCGCTGCGCGACCTCGGCGACGCGCCGGTCGAGCGTCGCGGCCAGCGCGTCGCCGGCCTCGTCGTTCGGATGCGCGGTGCAGAACGCGCGCCACTTCGGCCGCAGCGAGCCGTCGTCGGCGCGCAGGTTGTCCCACGCGCCGGGCTCGGCCGGCAGCGCGCGGCTGCGCAGCAGCTGCGCCAGCGCGCCGCCGGCGACGGCGTCATCGTCGGCGAACGGCAGCCCGCCCTGCCCGCCCGCGTCGCCGGACGCGGGGGCGTCGGATCGCGGGTCGGCGGCGTGGACGGGAACGGGAACGGGCACGACGCGCGGCGGCAATCAGCGCGCCGGACGGCGCAGGTCGAACGTGAACGGCGACTCGATGCTCGGCACCGCCGGCCGCACGTCGACCGCGCCCGGCGTGTGGCCGTGGCGGAAGAAACGCGCCAGCCGCCGGCTCTCGGCGGTGTACGCGTTCACCGGAAAGTCGGTGTAGTTGCGCCCGCCGGGGTGGGCGACGTGGTAGCGGCAGCCGGCGACGGCGCGCCGGTTCCACGTGTCGACGAGGTCGAAGGTCAGCGGCGCGTGCGGCGCGATCGTCGG
>CBDUBX010000085.1:0-9704 GCA_965365495.1 uncultured Burkholderiales bacterium | reverse complement strand
ACTTCGGCCGCATCGCCGCGACCAACGCGATCAGCGACGTCTACGCGATGGGCGGTCGGCCGATCTTCGCGCTGGCGATCGTCGGCATGCCGATCAACGTGCTGTCGACGGCGACGATCGCGCGCATCCTCGACGGCGGTGCCGCGGTGTGCGCCGCCGCCGGCATCCCGATCGCCGGCGGGCACACGATCGACTCGGTCGAGCCGATCTACGGCCTCGTGGTGCTGGGCCTCGCGCACCCGTCGCGGGTGCGACGCAACGCCGACGCGCGCGCCGGCGACGCGCTCGTGCTCGGCAAGCCGCTCGGCGTCGGCGTGTTGTCGGCGGCGGCGAAGAAGGACGCGCTCGACGCCGCCGCGGCCGCGCGGCTGATCGCGACGACGACGCAGCTGAACACGCCGGGGCCCGAGCTGGCGCAACGGCCCGGCGTGCACGCGATCACCGACGTCACCGGTTTCGGCCTCGCCGGCCACGCGCTCGAGATGGCGCGCGGCAGCGGCTGCGCGGTGCACATCGACTGGGCGTCGGTGCCGTTGCTCGACGGCGTTCGCGAACTCGCGGCGCGCGGATGCATCACCGGTGCGTCGGGGCGCAACTGGGCCGCTTACGGCGCCGACGTGGCGTTGCCGCCGGGATTCGCCGACGTCGAGCGCGCGCTGCTCACCGACCCGCAGACGAGCGGTGGGCTGCTCGTTGCCTGCGACGAGAGCGCCGCCGGCGACGTGCTCGGGATCTTCCACCGCCACGGCTTCGACGCCGCCGCGGTCGTCGGCCGCGTCGCCCAGCGCGGCGAACGCGAAGCGCAGCTGCAGATCGTCTGACGCCGCGGTCGCGCTCAGCAGCCCTGCCGACAGTCGGCGCTTCAGCCGACGAAGTCGAGCCAGTGCAGCGCGACGCCGGCGACGTGCAGCGCCAGCAGCGCGAGCGCGGTCCACGCCGCGACAGCGTGCCACGCGGCGCAGGCCAGCGCCGCATCGCTGCCCTGCGCGAACCACCAGACGACGCCGCTGCCGCCGGTGGCGAGCATCGCGACGAGCAGCAGGCCTTCGATCGTCGCCAGCAGCCCGCCGCCGTCGGCGGTCGGCCAGCGGCTGCGCAGCAGACCGGCGGCGTCGCGTGTGATCGCACCCACGCGACCTTCTAGCCACGGGAAGTACAGCCGCCAGCGTGCGCCCGGCGTGCAGTGCGCGAAATGCGCGATGGTCAGCACGAGGGCTGCGCCGCCGAACGCCAGGTGCGCAGCGTTGGCCCAATCGAAGCGCGCCGGCAGCCGGTACGCCATTGCGACGAACGGACTGCCGGCGAACGCGCCGATCGCCGCGATCGCGAGGCCGGCGTGCACCGCCCGTGCGTGGCGCTCGAGCCAGCCGGCGATCGCCACCTTCGTCAGGTCGCCACGGCGGCGGGGCTCGCCGCGGCGGCCGCGGTCCGCGGCGCCGCCTCGTCGGCGCGGCCGGCCGCCAGCGCCATCACGCGCTCGCCGAAGCGCGCCACTTCGTCCCAGTCGGTGAAGCAGACGTGGGCGCCGGGGTCGGTGGGGCCGCGGTTGATCTTCATCACGAAGCGCATCAGCTGCTTTTCGAACCGGCCGTAACGCGAATAGTCGAGCTCGCCGGCGAACACCCCGAGCAGTTGCGGCCGCCACGGGCAAACCGCGACGAAGCGCTGCAGGTACGGGTTGGTTTCGGGCCGGTTCTTCGCCGGCTTGCGCGCGACGAGGTTGACGCTGAACAGCGCACCGGGCCGCGATCGCAGCGTGTCGAGGTGGCGGCGGATGAAGTCGAGCACCGCCGGATGGTGCTTGCCCTGGCGGATGCTGGCGCCGACGACGACGACGTCGTGCGCCGCCGGGTCGACGCCGGGGTCGGCGATCGGCGCGACGGTGGCCGCGAAGCCGCGCGCGACGAACTGCTCGCACAGCCGCTCGCAAATGCGGCACGAGTGGCCGTAGACGCTCGAGTGGAGCATCAGGATCTTCGGCGCCATCGGGGTCCTTCTCGGAGTCTTTCGGACACTGTAGCCAGCACCGCGCGCGGCGCGCGCCGGCCGCCGCAGCCAACGTTGACCTTGCTCAGACCGAGGTCAGTTCGCGGCGCGCGGCTTGACCGCATCGACCATCCGCCGCACGAGCAGATGCACGACACGGCGCTCGGTGCTGATGCCGTAGAACGATTCGACGACGCCGTCGAGCGCGCTGACGCGCTTCACGCTGTACTGCGCCAGCAGCTGCGAGTAAACCAGCGCCGGCGTGATGCTCGTCGATGTCGACCGGTTCGGACTACGAGGCGCGCCCGGCGTTGCTGCCGCGCGCCACGCCGACGATGCCGGCCCGGCGCGGACGCCGTGCCCGAATGGCCGACGCTTCGCGCGGGCCGAAACGGCGCTGACGGCGCGCGGCGGCGCGGTGCTGGCGGTCGTCGCCGCCGGGTTGGCCGCAGCGGTGCTGCTCGGTTGACGACGAGGATCCTCGAGGTCGGCTGCACTCGAGCTACGGCACACTGCGGGCCCTGTGGCGCGGCACGCCTCGCATCCGTCGTCTCGATTGGCCCCAACCCTTCCCACCCTGCCCGCCTGCCTGACGGCAGCGGTCTGCCGGATCTGCGGCCACGCGCACGTGCTATTTCGATTCCACCGGTTGGGGATCGCCGTCAGTCTTCGCTACGAGAGCAACCTGCCGTTCGACGACGACACGACGTCGCCGACGCCCGCGTTCACACCGGAAGAACTCAGGCAGTCCGAACGCAAAGCCGAGCAGCTGAACACGCTGTGCGTGGGGGGCCGCGCCTGCTTCTATCTCGAAAAGGCAGCTAATGCGTGATACGGCGGCACGGCCCGACAGCGTGCGCGACGACGTCTGCTCGGTCGTCGTCACCTACAACGCCGAGCCGTGGATCGATCGGTGCCTGCGATCGCTGTGCGACGGGTCGGCACGGCATCGCGTCATCGTCGTCGACAACGCTTCGAGCGATGCAACGCGCGCCATCGTGACGACGCGCTTTCCGTCGGTGCATCTGCACGCAATGCCGCAGAATGCGGGTTTCGGTCGCGGCAACAACGCCGGGATCCGCTTGGCGCTCGACGCCGGTGCACGGTACGTGTTTCTTTTCAACCAGGACGCCTACGTGCTGCCCGACAGCGTGGGCGCGATGGCGCGGATGCTGGACACGCATGCCGACATCGATGTCCTTTCGCCGCTGCATTGCAGTCCGGACGAAACCCAGCTGGATCGCAAGACGCTGCGTGGCTTTCTGACGCGGAACTTCCCGGCCTATTTGTCCGACGCCTGCTGCGCGGAAGCGCTGCAACCGTTCTATCTCGGAATCGGCGTCAACGCAGCCGCCTGGTTCGTTCGTGCCGAGGTGTTTCGGCGGTACGGCGGCTTCGATCCGATGTTCTTCATGTACGGCGAGGACGACGACCTCCTCAATCGTTGGCGCTTCCACGGCGTGAAATTCGCATTGGCGCCGCAAATTCGCATCGTGCACTTGCGCCAGTCGGTCGCGTCGAAGAACCGCGGCGTCGGCGACGAAATCCGCCGCTTGCGAGCGCAACGCTTTTCGCATCTGCTGTTTCGCATCAAACAGCCGGGCTATTCGGCCACCTACTCGCTGTCGATCCTGTGCGCCGAAGGCTTCTTCGCCCCGCTGGCAGCTGCACCGATGCGTCGCAGCCTCAAGACGCTGGTGGCCGAACTCGGCGCCGCGGTGATGCTGGCCGCCCGCTTCCCGACGATCAGGCGCCATCAGCGATTGACACGCAGCATCGGCGAGCACTTCCTGTAGAAGCGCGCCGCCGGAACTGGCCCGGGTACCGAACGCCGCTTATGCCAGCGCGTCGACCAGTGCGCCTTCCACCCTGGTGAGCAGGCTCGCAACAGAAATGTCCTCGGCATGCGCGCGCCGCCGGGCAAGTTCAGACAGCTGCGCGTGTCGCTCGGCCGAACAGAACACCTCGCGCAGACGACCCGACCAGACGTCGATACCCGCGTCGGGCCCGATCAAGACCCCGCCATTGCCGACGGATTCGGGCAGGCCGCCGATGTCCGACGCAACGACCGGTATGCCGCTGAACTGCGCCTCGGTGACGACGCGCCCCCAAGCCTCCTCGCAAAGACTCGGCACCAGCAGGACTCTCGTCGTGCCGTAAACGGTACGCATGTTGCCGGTGCGCGGGCGGAACACGACATTCGGTAGCGTGGCAAGCGCATCCCGGAGCGATTGCTGAACCGCTTCGGGCAAGGGCCAGCCTTCCACGAACTGGAACGGAATGTCAGGGTTCATTCGCGCCAGCGCCAGCGCGATATCGACGCCTTTCTGCGGCGCGGGGTTGATGAAAGTGCAATGCGTCGCCGTGGTCGCGGTGCGGTAGCGGTCGGGGTCGATCAGGGGCGGGATCACCACACACGGCATGCCGAAGCGTTGCTCGAACTTGGCACCCACGTGGGCGGAATTGGCGATGACCAATGACAGCTCGCCGATCCGTCCGTGGTCGCCCAGCAGGTCGAACTCGACATCGCGCAAGTACAGCACGGTGCGGCAACCGGCCTCTCGCGCCCGGTTCAGCAGCGGCAGCGTGCGGCCCGCCTGGGCCACGACCACGTCGGGCCGGAAGTCGCCAAGCACTTCGCCGAGGTTGTCGACGAGGTCGTAACCGCGGTAGACGCGGTAGCTGTCGCGCCGGTCCGACGGCACACGGCGGCGGCCCAGCTTCGCACGAAGGCGATTCATCACCCAGACGCTGTCACCCGGCCCGAGCATCGCGTAGACCGCGACCGCATGGCCGCGTTTCGACAGGGCCAGCGCCAGATCGTGCGTCGACGATTCCGATCCCCCCGCACGCTGCGGCAGGAAGGTGTGGGTGGTGACGAACAGGATGCGCATCGCGTGTCTGACGGCGGGCGGACGCATTGGCCTAGACCGCGCCCGCCATCGGCGCCTGGGGGCGCATGCGCCGGCGAAACCGGTAAAGCTCCCAGGCGTTGGCCATGGCGGTTGCCACGCTGATCGGGTCGACCGTGGCCCGCAGCTCATCAACGGCCGCGAAGATCGCGACGCCCCGCTCGCCTACCGCGGCGTCATAGTGAAGCAGCTGAAGCGACGGGTATGTCCGCAACCAGCGCATGAACGTCCAACGCTCCATCCGGCGTCGGGCGTCGTCGACGACGATCCACGCGCCGCGTTCGAGAAGGCCTTCGACCAACGGCAAGGCGCCGTCGCGGCCGTACCGCCACGTCGGCGCGTCGACGAACACGAAGTCGAAAGGTCCACGCTCCTCCAGCGCGGAGCGCGCCGAGCCGAACATCGCGATCGGCCCCAAGCGTGTCCAGGTCATCCTCGGCTTCGCTTCGATCATTCGGGAACGGATATCCGGCATCGCCGAGACCTGCGACCACGCCGCCGAGCACCATTGCGGGAAGCTCTCCACCGACGTCAGCGTCCCACCGCCGACGGCGGACATCGCGCGCGCCAGGACCAGTGACGACGAGCCGGCGCCCAATTCCAGGATGCGCCGCGCCGGGCGTCCGAGGACGAGGCGCGCCAGCAATCGTGCCGATTCGGGCGCGATCGCGTACTCCGACGAGCCGTCCGGCAAGATCGCCTCGACCGATGTCGGCAGTTCGGTGCTGTCGAGCAGCGCTCGCACCGATGGGTCTGTGGCGACGCGCAGGCGAGCGTCGCGGATGTTGCGAACGAGCGTTTTCATCGGACGTTGCGATGCTTGAAAGACGAATCGGACGGCGTGGCGAGTGCGGACTGCGGGTGCACCGGGCTTGTTGAACGCGCGACGTTACGCCTGCTGCTGCAGGGGTTGGGCTCGGGCCGACGGCAACGGCTCGGCCACGAAGCGTTTGCAACGCATGAAGACGGCCATATAGCCGTACAAGAAGACCATGATCGTCAGCCCTGCGATGTATCCGAGCTCGTGACGGTACTCGAGTCCGAAGATCAGCAATGACGTCGGCTCGTCTGCCCTGAGCTGTTGATACAACGAATTGAAGACGAAATAGATCACGAATTCGTATACGAAGAAGAACGCAGCCCAGGCGGCAAGTGCGTAGTGGAGCGTGACGCCGACCCTGCCGTTGCCGCGCCGCCACTGCTGCGTCGTCAACTTTTGATAAACCGGCAGCAGAATGGCGATGATCCAGGCAAGCATTTCCAGCCAGTGACACCAGCGCTCGGCGCTGTTGGTAATGCCCCGGCCGAAGCGGTAGTCGACGAGGTCCGTCAGGAACAGGAAGTGGAAGATGCCGAATGCGCACAGTGCACGCTGAATGCTCCGACCCGGGGACTGCGCTGCCAGCTTCCAGATGGCCGAAAAATACAGCATAGAAGAACGGCAGAACCGACCAAACGACAAGGAAGACCACCGCGCCGAGGTTGGTCGGATCGCGGCCGGTCTTGATATAGGTCGGGTAATCGAGGCCGTCGATGCCGAGCGTGTACATCGCATGGTTCATCGTCGGCAGGTCGAACGTCAAGCCCAGGAACGCGGCCGTCGCTGCATAGATGCTCCGCCAATACGGCCACATGAACCGCGTCGGCGTGTAGTTGTAGAGCCACGACAGCAAATTGCACAGGAACGCGAGCGACTCGAACTTGGTCAGCAGCGGCGCGCGCCGAGCGGGGGCGTCGACGATCGAGACCCCCAGGTCGGGGATGCGTCCAGCGAGCACCGCTGCGCACGCGACCAGCAAGAGCGCGGTGAACATCCCGCCACCCGGGCTCAACGCGTAGTGCGCGAACGGGAGCAAGGCGGCGGTGACGATCGACAGCGCGACGACCCAACCGCGTCGCTGCAGCGCCCACAAGCCCAGCAACAGCACGAGCAGACCGACTTGCGCGCCATTCCACACGGTTTGACCCAGTACCACGCCGACCGGGCCGCCGCCAGCGCCGAACGGCGCCCCGCCGATCGCCGACAGGGTATGCGCAACCAGGCAGGTAATGCCCGTGGCCCACGCGAGCCGTCGGAGCGGAACGCGCGTCACCTTCCCTGCGACGTCCGTGTCCGTTGCAACCGTTCCAGGAATTCCAATGGCGTACATGCGTGCATGCGATGACCGTCACGCCGATGGGAGCGCTCCGGTCCGAAGGCGTGCAGCCTAACGTCTGGCCTGCCCGGCGACGAATCGCCGCCTCGGCGCCGCGTGTCGTTTGCCGCAACCAAACGAAGTTCTCACGCCAAGACGCGGCGCACCGTCCGGCGGCTCACTCCCATTCGATCGTCGCCGGCGGCTTGCTGCTGACGTCGTAGACCACGCGGTTGATGCCGCGAACCTCGTTGATGATGCGGCTCGATACGCGCTTGAGCAGCGCGTGCGGCAGCTCGGCCCAGTCGGCGGTCATGAAGTCGGTGGTCTGCACCGCACGCAGCGCGACGACGTGTTCGTAGGTGCGGCCGTCGCCCATCACCCCGACGCTCCTCACCGGCAGGAAGACCGCGAACGCCTGGCTTGTCAGCTCGTACCAGGTCTTGCCGCTCGCCGCGTCGACCTCGCGCCGCAGCTCGTCGATGAAGATCGCGTCTGCACGGCGCAGCAGCTCGGCGTGCTCGGCCTTGACTTCACCGAGGATGCGCACGCCGAGCCCAGGGCCGGGGAACGGGTGGCGGTGGACCATCTCCGGCGGCAGCCCGAGCGCGATGCCGAGCTCGCGCACCTCGTCCTTGAACAGGTCGCGCAGCGGCTCGAGCAGTTCGAGGCCGAGCATCTCGGGCAGGCCGCCGACGTTGTGGTGGCTCTTGATCGTCGTCGCCTTCTTCGCTCCCGTCGAATTCTTCGCGCCGCCGCTCTCGATGACGTCGGGGTAGATCGTTCCCTGCGCGAGCCAGCGCACGCCGGCGTGGTCGCTGTCGGCCGACTCGGCCTTCAGCTTCGCCGCCTCGCGCTTGAACACCTCGACGAACTCGCGGCCAATGATCTTGCGCTTGGCCTCGGGGTCGGCGACGCCTTCGAGCGCGGCCATGAACTCGGCCGACGCGTCGACGCAGACGACCTTGGCGTGCAGCCGGCCGACGAACATCTCGCGCACCGTTCGTGCCTCGTCGAGCCGCAAGAGCCCGTGGTCGACGAACACGCAGGTCAGCTGCTCGCCGATCGCGCGGTGGATCAGCGCCGCGGCGACGCTCGAATCGACGCCGCCCGACAGCCCGAGGATGACCTCGTCGCTGCCGACCTGCGCGCGAATCTTCGCCACCGCTTCGGCGACGTGGTCGCGCATCACCCAATCGGGCTTCGCGCCGGCGATTTCGAGGACGAAGCGTTCGAGGATCGCCCGCCCCTGCCGCGTGTGCGTGACCTCGGGGTGGAACTGCACGCCGTAATAGCGGCGCGATTCGTCGGCGATGCCGGCGATCGGGCAGCTCGGCGTGCTCGCCATCAGGCGGAACCCGGGCGGCAGCGCGGTGACCTTGTCGCCGTGGCTCATCCACACTCGCAGCATGCCGTGGCCGTCGGCGGTGACGAAGTCCTCGATACCGACGAGCAGCTTCGTGTGGCCGTGCGCACGGACCTCGGCGTAGCCGAATTCGCGGTGCGTACTCGGCTCGACGTCGCCGCCCAGCTGCACCGCCATCGTGAACATGCCGTAGCAGATGCCGAGCACCGGCACGCCGAGCTGCCACACGGCGGCCGGCGCGCGCAGGTACTGCGCCTCGTAAGTACTGGCGTGGCTGCCCGACAGGATCACCGCCTTCGGCGCGAAGTCGCGGACGAACGCGTCGCTCACGTCGTTAGGGTGGATCTCGCAGTAAACGTGCGCCTCGCGCACGCGGCGCGCGATCAGCTGCGTGACCTGCGAGCCGAAGTCGAGGATCAGGATCTTGTCGTGCATCGGGGTGCCGGCGGGCGGCCGGTGAAGGACGAAGGTGCGGCGCGCAGCGATGCGCCGGCGCTCATTCCATCCGGTAGTTCGGCGCTTCCTTCGTGATCTGCACGTCGTGGACGTGGCTCTCGCGAATGCCGGCGGTCGTGATCTCGACGAACTCGGCGCGCTGCTGCATCTCGTCGACGCTGGCGCAACCGCAGTAGTGCATCGCCGCGCGCAGGCCGCCGGCCATCTGGAAGATGATCGACACGACCGACCCCTTGTACGGCACCTGACCTTCGATGCCCTCGGGCACGAGCTTGGCGGTGTTCGGGTTGTTGCCGCCGTCGTCCTGGAAGTAGCGGTCGGCGCTGCCCTTGCTCATCGCGCCCATGCTGCCCATGCCGCGGTAGCTCTTGTAGGTGCGGCCCTGGTAGAGGATCGTCTCGCCGGGCGCTTCTTCGGTGCCGGCGAACACGCTGCCCATCATCACGCTGCTGGCGCCGGCGGCGACCGCCTTGGCGATGTCGCCCGAGTAGCGGATGCCGCCGTCGGCGATCAGCGGCACGCCCGAGCCGTGCAGCGCGCGCGCGACGTTGTCGATCGCCATGATCTGCGGCACGCCGACACCGGCGACGATGCGCGTCGTGCAGATGCTGCCCGGTCCGATGCCGACCTTGACCGCGTCGGCGCCGGCCTCGACGAGCGCCAGCGCGGCGTCGCCGGTGGCGATGTTGCCGCCGACGACGTCGACCTGCGGATAGTGGCGCTTGACCCAGCGCACGCGGTCGACGACGCCGGCGCTGTGGCCGTGGGCCGTGTCGACGACGAGCGCGTCGACACCGGCGGCGACGAGCTGCTCGACGCGCTCCTCGGTGCCGTCGCCGACGCCGACCG
>CBDUBX010000084.1:0-9811 GCA_965365495.1 uncultured Burkholderiales bacterium | reverse complement strand
CGGCGCCGCGCAGCGCGGCGGCGGTGTCGGTGGTGAAGAACGGGTTGCCGGTGCCCGCGGCGAAGACGACGACCTTGCCTTCCTCGAGGTACTGCAGCGCCTTCGGCCGGACGTAGGGCTCGACGATCTGCTCGATCGCGATCGCCGACATCACGCGCGCGACCATCCCTTCCTGGCGCATCGTGTCGGCCAGTGCGAGCGCGTTCATCACCGTGGCGAGCATTCCCATGTAGTCGGCGGTCGCGCGGTCCATACCGACCGAGCCGCCGGCGACGCCGCGGAAGATGTTGCCGCCGCCGATGACGACGGCCACTTCGCAGCCGAGCCGCGTGACCTCCTGCACCTCGCGCACCATGCGCACGATCGTCGCGCGGTTGATGCCGAAAGCGTCGTCGCCCATCAGGGCTTCGCCCGACAGCTTGAGCAGGACGCGCTGGTAGGCGGGCATCGACGGATTTCCCTCGGGGCAGTGGGTCGCAGTGTAAGGGCCGGCCTGCGCCGGCCCGCGGGCGGCGACCCCGGGCCGGCCTTGGATCAACCGCCCGCGCCGGCCAGGCATGGCCCGGCCTTGCACCGGCCGTGCCGTCGAGCGCTACTGCGCCTTCGCCGCGGCGACCTGCGCCGCGACTTCGGCGGCGAAATCGTCGCTGCGCTTGTCGATGCCTTCGCCGACGACGTACAGCGTGAACCGCGCGACCGTCGTCGCCCTGTCCTTCAGCATCTGCTCGACGGTCTGCTTGTCGTTCTTGACGAAGGGCTGGTTCAGCAGCGACACCTCCTTCAGGAACTTCTGCACCGAACCTTCGACGCGCCGCGCGACGATCTCGGCCGACGGCGCGGCCTTGCCTTCGGCGGTGGCCTTGGCGGCGTCGTCGGCGGCCTTCTCGGTCGCGACGCGACGTTCGACGTCGATCAGTTCGGCCGCGACGTCCGACGTCGCCAGCGCCTTGGGCTTCATCGCCGCGACGTGCATCGCGACGTCCTTGGCCGCGGCGGCGTCACCGGCGTATTCGACGAGCACGCCGATCCGCGTGCCGTGCAGGTAATGCGCGACCGCGCCGCCGCCGGCATAGCGTTCGAAACGGCGCAGCGACAGGTTCTCGCCGATCTTGCCGACGAGGCCCTTGCGCACGTCGTCGACGGTCGGGCCGAAGCCGTCCTGCGACAACGGCAGCGCGCCGAGTGCCGCGAGGTCGGCCGGCGCGTGCTCGGCGACGAGCGCCGCGCAGGCGCGAGCGAACGCCAGGAACGAATCGTTCTTGCTGACGAAGTCGGTCTCGCAATTGACCTCGACGAGCGCACCGGTCGTGCCGTCGACCTGCGCCGCAACGACGCCCTCGGCGGTGATCCGCGCCGCGGCCTTGCTCGCCTTGTTGCCGAGCTTGACGCGCAGGATCTCCTCGGCGCGTGCGGCGTCGCCGCCGGCCTCGGTCAGCGCCTTCTTGCACTCCATCATCGGCGCGTCGGTCTTGGCGCGCAGCGCGGCGACCATGCCGGCGGTGATTGCGGTCATCGGGGGCTCTCCATTGCGGATTCGAACAACGCTCGCGGCGCCGGTTGCGGACGCGGGCGACATGGACAGAGACGGCGCAGCGGCCGAACGCGAAGCCACGCGAAAGGCGGCGGCCGCCCGGCCGCCGCGGCGCGACGGCGGTCAGCCCTCTTCGCGGACCTCGACGAACTCGTCGCCGCCGGCCGCGGCCTGCGTGGTGGCCTGCGTCGCGTTGGCCTTGCCTTCGAGGACCGCGTCGGCGACCGCGCGCGCGTACAGCGCGACGGCCTTGGCCGAATCGTCGTTGCCGGGGATCACGTAGTCGATGCCCACCGGCGAGTGGTTGGTGTCGACGATACCGATCACCGGGATGCCGAGCTTCTTGGCTTCGGCAACGGCGATCTTGTGATAGCCGACGTCGATGACGAACATCGCGTCGGGCAGCGCGGTCATGTCCTGGATGCCGCCGATGTCCTTCTCGAGCTTGGCGACCTCGCGCTCGAACAGCAGCGCTTCCTTCTTGATCATCGCGTCGGTGCCGGCCTCTTTCGTCGCCTGCATCTCCTTGAGCTTCTTCAGCGAGCCCTTGACGGTCTTGAAGTTGGTCAGCATGCCGCCGAGCCAGCGCTGGTCGACGTACGGCATGCCGCAGCGCCGGGCCTCCATCGCGATCACCTCGCGCGCCTGGCGCTTGGTGCCGATCATCAGCACCGTGCCGCGCCGGCTGGCGAGCTGGCGCACGAACTTCATCGCGTCGTCGAAGAGCGGCTGCGTCTTCTCGAGGTTGATGATGTGGATCTTGTTGCGGTGCCCATAGATGAACGGCGCCATCTTGGGGTTCCAGAAGCGCGTCTGGTGTCCGAAATGGACACCGGCTTCCAGCATCTCGCGCATCGAGACGGCCATGCTTGCTGTGCTCCGAAGGTTGGGTCTGGAATCCCGCCGCTACATCGAGGGCCGTCCGACGGCCGCGGCAGACTGCTCGCGACGCCGGGTCGGGTCTTCCCTCGACACCTTGGACCGGTCGGGTTCGTGATTCGTCCGCCGCTGAGAGCCGTGCCCGCCGACGCATCGACGACGGGGCGACCCTCACGGGCAAACCGGCGGAGTCTACCACTGCCGATGCCCCGGGCGACGCACGGCACTCGGCGCCCGTGCTGCGTGCTGCGTGCCGCGTGCGACCCAATCGGCGGAGCGCGGCGAGCCGCCAACACCGCCGCACAATCGCCGGCTATGGCGCCGGTGAGCGATCCGCAGTGCGTCGACGGCTCGGGACGCCGCTGGCCGCTGCACGACAGCGCGGCTTCGCGCGCCGTCGAGCGCGCGGCGCTCGACCACGCGGCGCCGGGCGCTCTGATGAAGCGCGCCGGCGCGGCGACGGCGCGGCTCGCTGCGGCACTGGCGCCGCACGCGCGGCGCACGGTCATCTGGTGCGGCCCCGGCAACAACGGCGGCGACGGCCTGGTCGCCGCGCGTTGTCTGCACGTCGCGCGGCGCGCGGTCGAGGTTCGACTGGTTGCCGATGCCGCGCGCTTGCCACGCGACGCAGCTCGCGCGCTGCAAGCGGCGCAGGCCGATGGGGTGCCGATCGTCGCCGCAGCCGACGCGATCGCGCCGGCGCCAGAGGACGCGCTGCACGTCGACGCACTGCTCGGCCTCGGCGCGCGGCGCCCGCCGCTCGACGCGATCGGCGCGGCGATCGACGCGATCGCCGCGGCCGCCGCGCCGGTGCTCGCGGTCGACCTGCCGTCGGGTCTCGATGCCGACACCGGCGTGCCGTTCGGCGGCCGCGCGGTGCGCGCCGACTGGACGCTGGCGCTGCTGACGCTGAAGCCCGGTTGTCACACCGGCGTCGGCCGCGACCACGCCGGCAGCGTCTGGTTCGACGCGCTGGGCGTCGAGCCGACGCTGCCGCCGACGGCTTGGCTGGCCGGCGCGCCGGCGCCGCTGCGCCGCCCCCACGCCGCGCACAAAGGCCATCACGGCGACGTCGCGGTCGTCGGCGGTGCACCGGGCATGACCGGCGCCGCGTGGCTCGCGGCGCACGCCGCGCTCGCCGCCGGCGCGGGTCGCGTCTACGCCAGCGTGCTCGGCAGCGACGCGCCCGCCGTCGACGCGGCGCGGCCCGAGGTGATGGTCCGCACCGCGTGGTGGCGCGGCACGCCGCAGACGCTGGTCGCGCACGCCGGCCGCCTCGTGCTCGACGCCGACGCGCTGAACGCGATCGCCACCGACCCGGCGCTCGCCGCACTGCTCGCGCACCGTGGCGCCCGCGGCGCACCGACCTTGCTGACGCCGCACCCGCTCGAGGCGGCGCGGTTGCTCGGCACGACCGCCGACGACGTGCAGCGCGACCGGCTGGCCGCGGCGCGGACGCTGGCCGAACGCTGCGCGGCGACGGTGCTGCTGAAGGGGTCGGGGACGGTCGTCGTCGCGCCGGGCGGTCAGCCGTCGATCAATCCGACCGGCAACGCCGCGCTGGCCGGCGCCGGCACCGGCGACGTTCTCGCCGGCTGGGCCGGCGGTCTTTGGGCGCAGCAGCCGGCGGCCGACGCGGTGTCGATCGCCACCGCTGCCGCGTGGCAGCACGGCGCCGCGGCCGATCGCTACGCCTTGCGACACCCAACAGCGCCATTGCGCGCGTCCGACCTGGTCGACGCGATCGCCGGCCTTTGATTGGGATCTTGCGCGCCGCCGCAGCGCGCCGGCTCAACCGCCGGCGGCCGGGACCGTCGCCCGTGACGGCGGCGGCCCGAGCCGCTTGATCGCGTACTGCACGAAGATGTCGAGCTTGATCCCGGCTTGAGGATCAGTGGCCGCCAGCCGCGAGGTTAGGCGCGCGATCGGCCGCGCCGTGTGCTCGACGCACGCGCTGCGCCACGCCCAAGGCAGCGCCTCGTCGTGCGCGGTCTGGAACAGCACCGTCAACACGCGCTGCAGCGCGGCGACGTCGCCGCCGCCGCTGGCCGACAGGCGCAGCCCGGCGGCGACAAACTCGCCGATCGCCGCCGGCCGCGTCGGCTCGAGCGCGCAGCGCACGCGCAGCGCCAGCCGCTCCCAGTGCCGGCGCGCCGTCGGGGCTTCAACGACGATCGGCTTCATGGCCGCAGCTCCGCGACGCGGGCCGATTCGGCGTCGCCGATGAACACGCAGCGCAGTCCCGTGCGCCGGCACTGCTCGTGGACGCGCCATGCGTCGTCGTGCGTCAGGCAGCCGACGCGGCAGATGACCAAGTCGGCCGCGGTCCAGTCGGCCGCACTACGAGCAAAGCGGTCGGCCGCACTGAGAGCAAAGCGGTCGGCAGCATTGGGACCGAAGCGGTCGCCGGCGCCGGCTGCAGCGATCGCACCCGGCGCGCCGCCGGCGGCGACCGCCGCGATCGGCTCCGAACACGCGACAACAGCGACGTCATCACCGCAAGACTCGGCGTCACCGCCTGCGATCTCCGTGCCGTCGACGGTGGCTGCCGGCCGGCGCACCGCGGCGAGTGCTTCGACGCGCTGCGCCGCCAGCTCGTCGATCAGCCGGCCGAGCAGTGCGAGCGTCTGTCCGCGTTCGGCGCACAGCCGGGCGAGCTCGCTTTCGAGCGCCGCGATCCGCGTGGCGGCCGCGGCGCCCTGTTGGGCGCAGCGCCGCTGGGCCGCGCCGAGGGCGCGGGCGAGGACGACGTACTCGGCCGTCAGAGTGGGGGCTTCGGGCATGCTCGCATCGTAATGCGAGTGATTCTTATTAGTCCAGCAGATTCTTGCAGCGCCCCTGCTGCCGTCGCTGGCGCTGCCTACGGCGCGTCAGCGCGACCGCAGCGCTGCGACGACGCGATCGTGCTTCGGGATCGGCGCCACTGCACCGTAGCCTTCGGTCGACAACGCCGCCGCCGCGGCGGCGTAGCGGGCGGCGTCGAGCAGTGCATCGCCGGCGACCAGCCGAGCGACGAACGCGCCGCCGAAGGTGTCGCCGGCGCCGGTCGCGTCGACCGGCGTACACGGGTGCGGTGCGATGCGGTGGCGCTCGCGCGCGTCGGCGACGATCGCGCCGTCGGCGCCGAGCTTCAGCGCGACGACGGCGGCGCCGGCTACGAGGCAGTGGTCGACCAGCGCTTCCGGGTCGGAGATGCCGGTCACGGCTTCGATGTCGTCGAGGCTCGGCAGGCAGATGTCGCAGTGGCGCAGCACGTCGCCGATCACCGCGCGGGCGCGCGCCAGCGGCCACAGCTTGAGCCGCAGGTTGGTGTCGAACGACACGCGAACGCCGGCAGCGCGCGCGATCTCGATCGCCGCGTACGCGGTGTCGCAGGCGGACGCCGAGATCGCCAGCGTGATCGCCGACAGGTGCAGCACGCGCGAGCTTTCGATCCGCCCGCGCGGCAGGTCGGCCGGAACGATCCGGCTGGCCGCCGACCCCGCGCGCAGGAAGCTGAAGTGGTGGCCGCGCTCGTTGTGTTCGACGAAGTAGACGCCGGTCGGCGCGGCGGGATCGGTCTTGACGTCGCGGTCGTCGACGCCCTCGTCGCGCCACAGCCGGCGCAGCAGCGCGCCCCAGCGGTCGTCGCCGACGGCACTGACGTAGCCGACGCGCGCGCCCTGCCGCGCCGCGGCGATCGCGAAGTTCGACGAGTCGCCGCCGTAACCCTGCAGGTACAGCGGCACCGCGCCGGCAGCGTCGCGCTGCTGGTTGAACTCGACCATCGCCTCGCCGATCGAGACGATGTCGACGGCGTGCTCGGCCGCGGCGCCCTTCTCTGCCGGGCGTTCGGCCGCGCCGTCAGATCCGCCCATACTTCGCGAGCCCCTTGCGCAGCGACTTCTCGGCGATGATGAGTTTCGCCTGCTCAAGTTCGCGCGAGTCGATCTCCTGCGCCATCGCGAGCACCGCCGCGGCCTGCGCGGCCGGGACGACGACCACGCCGTCGACGTCGCCGACGACGAGGTCGCCGGGGTGGACGACGATGCCGCCGACCCGCACCGGCACCTGCGACGCGACGGTGCGGTAGCGGCCGAGCGTCGTGCCGGGGCTGACGTCGCGCGCGTAGACCGGGAATTGGTAGTCGCGGCGGATCTCGACGAGGTCGCGCACCGCGCCGTCGAGCACCGCGCCGACATGGCCGTTGGCGACCGCACCGGCGGTCATCAGCCCGCCCCAGACCGCGACGTCGGGCTCGCCGCCTTCGATCGCGATGACGATCACGCTGCCCGCCGGCGCCTCGTCGATCAGGTCGAGCGCGTGCTGCGGCGGCACGAACTCGTCGGTCGCGGCTTCGAGCACCGTCGCCGCCGGGCCGCAGATTCGCCGCTCGTTGATCCGCGGCTTGATGCAGCTCGCCATGTAGCCGCGCCGGCCGCAGACCTTGTCGACCGCGTCGGCGACCGATGCGACGGCGACGGCGTTGAAGCCGTCGATCAGGTTCTTCTGGTCCATGTCGTTTTCCGTTGGATGCTCGGGCCCGCCGTCACCAGCGGTTGAGCCAGTTGCGCGGCGCCTCGCCGCGGACGATGCGCGCTGCCTCTTCGGCGGCTTTGCGCTGCAGGTCGCGCATCGACTCCTCGCTGTACCAGCCGATGTGGTTGGTGACGACGACCTCGTCGAGCGCGAACAGCGGGTGCGACGGGTCGGGCGGCTCGGGGTCGAAGACGTCGAGCCCGGCGCCCATTGGCCGGCCGGCCAGCAACGCGGCGTGCAGCGCGTCGAGGTCGATGAGGCCGCCGCGCGCGGTGTTGACGAACACCGCAGTCGGCTTCATCAGCGCCAGCCGGCGCGCGTCGATCAGCTGCCGCGTCGCCGGCGTCAGCGGCGCGTGCAGCGAGATCAGGTCGGACTCGCGGCAGATCGTGTCGACGTCGGCAGCGTCGACGCCGGCCGGCAGTTCGGCGCGCGGGTCGTGCGCCAGCACGCGCGCGAAGCCGAACCCGGCGAGCATCGCGTGCGTCATCCGCGCGATGCGGCCGTAGCCGACCAGGCCGAGCGTGCCGCCGCGCAGCCGGTGGATCGGCGCGACGACGCCGCTCGCCCACGCGCCGCTGCGCACCGCGCGGTCGTGCAGACGCAGTCGGCGCACGACCGCCAGCGCCAGCGCCACGGCTTGCGTCGCGACCTCGTCGATGCCGTAGTCGGGGACGTTGGCAACGTGGATCCGCCGCCCGCTCGCGGCGCGCTGGTCGACGTTGTCGACGCCGATGCCGTAGCGCACGATGCCGCGCGCCTGCGCGGGCAGCGCGGCGACGACGTCGGCGTTCACCGGCGACTCGCGCACCAGCACCACCGTGGCGTCGCGGACCGCGTCCGCCGCGGCGGCAGCGCTGCCGCGCGCCGGTCGCAGCACGAAGCGGGCGCCGGCGGCGTCGAGCAGCGACACCTCCTGGTCGTAGCTCGCGTAGCCGTCGTCGATCGCGACGACGAGCGGTGTCGAAGCGGGCATTCGCGCGGCCTTCCGTCGTCGGGCGAACTACTTCTTTGTCGCGTCGATCGCCTTGAACAGGTCGTCGACGTAGTTCTTGCCGATGTCGCCTTCGGCCCACTGGCGCACCGGCGGCTGCGCCAGGCGGCGGAACTCCGCGACCTGGGTCGGGGTCGGCACGTAGACCTGCATGCCGACCTTTTCCAGGATCGCCTTCGCGTTGCGGTCCTGGTCGGCGGTCATCTTGCGGTGGACCGCCACCGCCTTGGCGACGCCTTCGTCGACGGCCTTGCGCTCGGTGGCCGTCAGCCCTTGATAAAAGCGATCGCTGATCAGGTAGCCGTGGACCGACCAGACGTGGCCGTCGAGCGTGATGTGCTTCTGGTTCTGGTACAGGCTCGCGGCGAGGATGTTGGTGACGCCGTTTTCCTGGCCGTCGACGACGCCCTGCTGCAGCGCGGTCGGCAATTCGGCCCACGGAATCGCCGACGGCGACGCGCCGAGCGATTCGACCAGCGTCTTGTAGACCGGCGACGGCTGGATGCGGATCTTCATCCCCTTCATGTCGGCCGGCGACTGGATCGGCCGCAGGTTGTTGGTGAAGTGGCGAACGCCGTTGTCGGCCACCGCGAGCAGCCGGATGCCGGTCCTCTTCACCATGTCGGCCGAGAACGCCTCGCGCCACGCCGAGTCGTAGACGCGCCACGCGTGTTCGTGGCTGTCGTAGAGGAACGGAATGCCGAGGACACCGATCGGCTTGTGCACCGTGGCGATCGCGCCGTCGTGGGCGACGGCCATCTCGAGCGTGCCGAAGCGCAGCGCCTCCATCGTCGGCTGGTCCTTGCCGAACTGGCCGGCCGGATAGACCTCGACCTTGATCGAGCCGTTGGTCGCGCGCTCGACGTGGTCCTTGAACGCCATCGCCGCGACGTGCTTCGGCTGGTCGTCCTTGGCCGGCTGGAAGTGCGCGTACTTCAGCGTCTTCTGCGCGTGAGCTGCCAGCGGCAGCGCGAACGCCATCGCCGCGGCGAGCAGCAGGGTGCGGGTCTTCATCGTCGTCGTCTCCTTCGGTGGAAATACGGTTCAGCGGGCGTAGCCGAACCACGCGGGAATCGCCGTCGACAGCGGCGCGAACAGCACGACCGCGAGCAGGACCGCGATCTCGGCGGCGAGCAGCGGCAGCACCGCGCGCGCCAGGGTCTCCAGCCGCAGCCGCGCGACCGAACTCATCACGAACAGCACCCCCCCGACGGGCGGCGTGATCAGGCCGACGGTGAGGTTGAGCACGATCGCCATCGCGAAGTGCAGCGGATGGATGCCGAACTGCTCGGTCAGCGGCGCGAGCACCGGCACCAGGATGATCACCGCCGGCAGCGTGTCGATGAACAGCCCGCAGGCCAGGACGAACGCCATCACGATCAGCATGATCGCAACCGGCTCGTCGGTGATGCCGCCGATCGTCGAGGCGATCGTCTGCGGAATCTGCAGGATCGTCAGCAACCACGCGAACAGCGACGCCATCGACACGATCAGCAGCGCTGCGCTGGTGACGAGGCCGCTTTGCAGCAGCACCTTGGCGATGATCCGCGCGTTCAGCGTTCGCGTGACGAAGAGGCCGATCGCCAACGCGTAGAACACGGCCACCGCCGACGCCTCGGTCGGCGTGAACAACCCGCTCAGGATGCCGGCGATGATGATCGCCGGCATCGCCAGCACCGGCAGCGCCGTCCACAGCGCCTTGGCTCGATCGGCCCAGCGCATCGGCGGGTGTGCCGCGCCCCAACCGCGCTTCACGCTGATCCAGTGGTTCATCGCCATCAGCGCCGCGCCGAGCAGCAGCCCGGGGCCGACGCCGGCGAGGAACAGCCCGGCAACGGTGACGCTGGGGTCGGTCAGCGCGTAGATCACCATGATGATCGACGGCGGGA
>CBDUBX010000083.1:0-9853 GCA_965365495.1 uncultured Burkholderiales bacterium | reverse complement strand
CGCGGACGATCCGCATCCCGGTGCACATGATCGAGACGATCAACAAGATGAACCGGATCAGCCGACAGCACCTGCAGGAGTTCGGCTTCGAGCCCGACGCGCCGACGCTGGCCGAGAAGATGGAGATCCCCGAGGACAAGATCCGCAAGATCATGAAGATCGCCAAGGAGCCGATCTCGATGGAGACGCCGATCGGCGACGACGACGACTCGCACCTCGGCGACTTCATCGAGGACACGAACAACGTCGCGCCGGTCGACGCGGCGATGCAGGCCGGCCTGCGCGACGTCGTCAAGGACATCCTCGATTCGCTGACCCCGCGCGAGGCCAAGGTGCTGCGGATGCGCTTCGGCATCGAGATGAGCACCGACCACACGCTGGAGGAGGTCGGCAAGCAGTTCGACGTGACGCGCGAGCGGATCCGCCAGATCGAGGCCAAGGCGATCCGCAAGCTCAAGCACCCCAGCCGCAGCGACAAGCTGCGGACGTATCTCGACAATCTCTGACGACGCGAAGGTCAGTCACCGCGCCCTCGCACCGCGTGCCCGACATGACCCGCATCTGCGAACGCACCGTCCTGTTCGCTGACCTGCGCGGCAGCACAGCGCTGTTCGAGACACTCGGCAACGCCGAGGCCACCGGCGTCGTCACGCACTGCATCCAGGCGATGGCCGCGCCGGTGGCGGCGCACCGCGGCCAGGTCGTCAAGACGCTCGGCGACGGTCTGATGGCGGTGTTCGACGCCCCGGCCGATGCCGCCGCTGCGGCGACACAGCTGCACGACGTGCTCGAAGCGATCGCGTCGCGCGCCGACGAGCGCGGCGCGTCGGCCGGGCTGCGCGCGCTGCGCGTGCAGGTGGCGGTGGCGCGCGGCGAGGTCGTCGAGCTCGACGGCGACTGCTTCGGCGACGCCGTCAACGTCGCCGCGCGGCTGCTCGACCACGCCGGCGACAACGAGACGCTGATCACCGCCGAAGTGCTGTCCGGCCTTGCCGACGACGCGCGTCTGCGCTTTCGCAGCCTCGACCGGCTGGTGCTGCGCGGCCGGGTCGAGCCGGTGCACGTGCACGTCCTCGGCGGGCGCCGCGGCGCGTTCGACCAGGCAGCGACGCTGTTCGGCGACGTCGCGACGATCGACGCGCCCGACGGCCTGCGGCTCGCCTGGGGCTCGCACCAGCGGGTCTTCGCCAGCCAGCAGATGCCGGTCGTGCTCGGCCGCAGCCCGCAGGCGACGTTCTGCGTCGACGACACCCGCGTGTCGCGGTCGCATGCGCGCGTCGACTGGCACGGCGGCGCGTTCCAGCTCGCCGACCTCAGCTACAACGGCACCTACGTTCGCTTCAACGACGGCGAGATCGTCAGCCTGCGGCGCGGCAGCTGCACGCTGCACGGCAGCGGCACGATCGGACTGGGCAGCGCGCCGAGCGACTCCGGGTCGGCCTGCGTCGCGTTCGACGTGCTGCGCTTCGCCGACACGCAGCCGCAAGTGCCGCTGGAGCTGCGCTGAGCCCCGTGGCCGATCCGCGCGCCGGCGACCCGGTGCGGGTGCTCTACGTCGACGACGACCGCGTCGTCGCGCTGCTGTTCGAGGAAGCCGCGCGCCACGCCGGCGGCTTCGACGTCGAGGTCGCCGAGACCGGCGCCGAGGCGCTGGCGCTGGCGCGCGGCGAACGATACGACTTGCTCGTCGTCGACCTGCACCTGCCCGACACCACCGGCCATGCGCTGCTGCCGGCGCTGTTCGGCGCGCTCGCGCCGCCGCCCCCGCCGGCTTACCTGTGCACCGCCGACACCGACGCGTCGGTCGACGCCGCGGCGCGCGCCGCCGGTTTCGACGGCTGCTGGGCCAAGCCGGTGTCGGTCGAGCAGATGCAAGCCGCGGCTGCGGCTTGCGCGGCGCGCCGACGCAACCACCGAGCCGAATGACGTTCCGCCCCGAACCCGCCTACCGCCATGGCCAGCGCGACCGTACCGCGGTGCTACTGGTCAACCTCGGCACGCCCGACGCGCCGACCGCGCCGGCGTTGCGCCGCTACCTCGCCGAGTTTCTCGCCGACCCGCGCGTCGTCGAGATCCCGCGCGCCGCTTGGTGGCCGATCCTGCACGGCGTGATCCTGCGCGTGCGGCCGGCGAAGTCGGCGGCGAAATACGCCACGGTCTGGATGCCGGAAGGCTCGCCGCTGGCGGTGTGGACCGCGCGCCAGGCGGCGGCGCTCGCGCCGCGGCTGGCCGCGTCGTCGCACGACGTGCTCGTGCGCCACGCGATGCGCTACGGCAACCCGTCGCTGCCCGACGCGCTCGACGCGCTGCGCGCCGACGGCGCGACCCGCGTGCTCGTCGTGCCGCTGTACCCGCAGTACGCGGCGGCGACGACGGCCAGCGTCGGCGACAAGGTGATGCAGTGGGCGCGCGGCGCGCGCCGCATGCCCGACTTGCGCTTCGCCGGCGACTACCACGACGACGCCGGCTACATCGCGGCGCTCGCGGCACGGGTGCGTGCGCACTGGGCCGCGAACGGCCGCGGCGAGCGGCTGATCTTGAGTTTTCACGGCGTGCCCGAACGCACGCTGCACCTCGGCGACCCGTACCACTGCCAGTGCCGCAAGACCGCGCGGCTGCTGCGCGACGCGCTCGGCGTCGACGACGACGCGTTGCTGGTGACGTTCCAGAGCCGCTTCGGCAAGGCCAAGTGGCTCGAGCCCTACACCGAGCCGACGCTGCGCGAACTCGCCGCGCGCGGCGTGAAGTCGGTCGACGTGATGTGCCCCGGCTTCGCCGCCGACTGCCTCGAGACGCTAGAGGAGATCGCGCAGGAAGCGCGCCACGCCTTCGTCGCCGCCGGCGGCAAGCGCTTCGCCTACATCGCGTGCTTGAACGACGATGCGGCCTGGATCGACGCGCTCACCTCGATCGTCGAGCGCCACCTGCAAGGCTGGCCGACCGGCGCCGACAGCGCCGACGCGACCGCTGCGCGCCACTGCCAGCGCGATCGCGCGCTGGCGCTCGGCGCGACCGATCGCGCGCCGTGACGCTGCGCCGTGGCAGCAGCGCGGCCAGCGCGCCGGCCTCCGAATCGACGAAGGCGTCGCCCGACGGCCGCGTGCGCCTCGACAAGTGGCTCTGGGCGGCGCGCTTCTACAAGACGCGCGGCCTGGCTGCCGACGAGGTCGACCGCGGCCGCGTCGCCGTCAACGGTCAACCGGCGAAGCCCGCGCGCGAGGTGCGAGTCGGCGATCGCATCGCGATGCGCCAGGCGGCGGTCGAGCGCGTCGTCGATGTGCTGGCCGTCGCCGCGGTGCGCGGGCCGGCAGCCCGGGCACGGACGATGTACGCCGAAACCGCCGACAGCGTCGCCGCCCGCGCGCGCGCCGGCTCGAGCCGGCGCAGACGATCGAGAACGGCCGGCCGCGCAAGCGCGACCGCCGCCAGCTCGTCGAATGGCAGCGCTGGAGCGCGTCGGTCGACGGCGATTGACGCCGCGAGATCCAGCCGCCAGACGGCGACCGACCGCCGCGGCCCGCGCGTTGCAACGGGCTTGAAAGCCGCCGCGCCGCCCCCAATTCACGCCCCGTACGTCCACCGTTACACCGCCGGCCGATCGCCGGCGACTCACGATGACCCCCGACAACGACAACGACCCCCAGCGCCACGACGCCGCGTTCGCCTCCGACGACGCCACTACCCCGCCGCCCGAAGCTGACGCCGCGACCGCGCCGCCGTCGCTCGAATTCCAGTACGCCGAGCTGCAGGTGCGCCACGCCGAGGTGTCCGACGCCTACCTGCGCGCCAAGGCCGAGGCCGAGAACGCGCGCCGTCGCGCCGACGAGGAGGTGGCCAAGGCGCGCAAGTTCGCGATCGATGCCTTCGCCGACAGTCTGCTGCCGGTGCGCGACAGCCTCGAAGCGGCGATCGCGATCGACAACGCGACGCGCGAACAGCTGCTCGAAGGCGTGCACGCGACGCTGCGCCAGCTGACCCAGGCGCTCGAGCGCAACCGCGTCGTCGCCGTCGAGCCGCCGCCGGGGACGAAGTTCGACCCGCACCAGCACCAGGCGATCGGCGTCGTGCCGTCCGAGCACGAATCGGGCACCGTCGCGACGCTGCTGCAAAAGGGATACCTGATCGCCGACCGCGTGCTGCGACCGGCGCTGGTGATGGTCAGCGCGCCGAAGTAGCCATTTCGATGTCGATCGCGCCGGCTTGAAAGGCGCGACGCCAGCCGCAATTCAACGCAGAACCCAAAACCCGCCACGGAGCAACTACATGGGCAAGATCATCGGCATCGACCTCGGGACGACGAACTCGTGCGTCGCCGTCATGGAAGGCAATTCGACCCGCGTCATCGAGAACAGCGAAGGCGCGCGCACGACGCCGTCGATCGTCGCCTACCAGGACGACGGCGAGATCCTCGTCGGCGCGTCGGCCAAGCGGCAGTCGGTGACCAACCCACGGAACACGCTGTACGCGGTGAAGCGGCTGATCGGCCGCAAGTTCACCGAGAAGGAAGTGCAGAAGGACATCGACCTGATGCCCTACAAGATCGTCGCCGCCGACAACGGCGACGCCTGGGTCGAGGTGCGCGGCAAGAAGCTCGCGCCGCCGCAGGTCAGCGCCGAGGTGCTGCGCAAGATGAAGAAGACCGCCGAGGACTATCTCGGCGAAGAGGTTACCGAGGCGGTGATCACGGTGCCGGCGTACTTCAACGACAGCCAGCGCCAGGCGACCAAGGACGCCGGCCGCATCGCCGGCCTCGACGTCAAGCGGATCATCAACGAGCCGACCGCGGCCGCGCTCGCGTTCGGCCTGGACAAGCACGGCAAGGGCGACCGCAAGATCGCCGTCTTCGACCTGGGCGGCGGCACGTTCGACATCAGCATCATCGAGATCGCCGACGTCGACGGCGAGAAGCAGTTCGAAGTGCTGTCGACCAACGGCGACACCTTCCTCGGCGGCGAGGACTTCGACCAGCGCATCATCGACTACATCGTCACCGAGTTCCGCAAGGAACAAGGCGTCGACCTGACCAAGGACGTGCTGGCGCTGCAGCGGCTGAAGGAAGCCGCCGAGAAGGCCAAGATCGAGCTGTCCAACAGCACCCAGACCGACGTCAACCTGCCGTACGTCACCGCCGATGCGTCGGGTCCGAAGCACCTGAACATCAAGCTCACGCGCGCCAAGCTCGAAAGCCTCGTCGACGACCTGATCGAGCGCACGATCGAGCCGTGCCGCATCGCCGTCAAGGACGCCGGCGTGAAGCTGTCGGACATCGACGACGTGATCCTCGTCGGCGGCATGACGCGGATGCCGAAGGTGCAGGACAAGGTCAAGGAGTTCTTCGGGCGTGAGCCGCGCAAGGACGTCAACCCCGACGAGGCGGTGGCCGTCGGCGCGGCGATCCAGGGCCAGGTGCTCGGCGGCGAGCGCAAGGACGTGCTGCTGCTCGACGTCACGCCGCTGTCGCTGGGCATCGAGACGCTCGGCGGCGTGATGACGAAGATGATCAAGAAGAACACCACGATCCCGACCAAGTACACGCAGGTGTTCTCGACCGCCGACGACAACCAGCCGGCGGTGACGATCAAGGTCTACCAGGGCGAGCGCGAGATGGCATCGGGCAACAAGTCGCTCGGCGAGTTCAACCTCGAGGGCATCCCGCCGGCGCCGCGCGGCCTGCCGCAGATCGAGGTGACCTTCGACATCGACGCCAACGGCATCCTGCACGTCAGCGCCAAGGACAAGGGCACCGGCAAGGAAAACAAGATCACGATCAAGGCCAACTCGGGGTTGTCCGAGGCCGAGATCGAGAAGATGGTCAAGGACGCCGAGACCAACGCCGCCGAGGACAAGAAGAAGCTCGAGCTCGTGCAGGCGCGCAATGCCGCAGACGGCATGGTGCATTCGGTGAAGAAGAGCCTCGCCGAGCACGGCGACAAGCTCGACGCCGGCGACAAGGAAAAGGTCGAGGCGGCGATCAAGGACGTCGAGGAAGCGCTGAAGGGTGACGACCAGGCGGCCATCGAGTCCAAGACCGAAGCGTTGACCGCTGCCAGCCAGAAGCTCGGCGAGAAGGTCTACGCCGCGTCGCAAGCGGCGCAGCCGACCGGTGCCACCGGCGCCGACGACGCCGCCGGCGCGTCGGCGGGCGGCGCCGGCGGTGCGGGACAACGCCCGGCGGCGGACGGCGCCGGCGACGACAACGTCGTCGATGCCGACTTCAAGGAAGTCAAGAAGTGATGCGACCGCGGCCCGGGCATGTCCGGGCCGCGTCCGCGCAGACGCCGCTTGCAGCCTCGGCCGACGGCCGTTGACCTGCCGGCGGCGCGACCGTTTCCACCGCTCTCGCCTGCCGTATGCCCAAACGCGACTACTACGACGTCCTCGGCGTGCCGAAGAACGCCAGCGACGACGACATCAAGAAGGCCTATCGCAAGCTGGCGATGAAGCACCACCCCGACCGCAACCAGGGGGACGCGGCGCGCACCGCCGAAGAGCGGTTCAAGGAGGGCAAGGAAGCGTACGAGATGTTGTCCGACCCGCAGAAGCGGGCGGCCTACGACCAATACGGTCACGCCGGCGTCGACCCGAGCATGGGCGGTCGCGGCGCCGGCCCCGAAGGTTTCGGCGGTTTCGCCGAGGCCTTCGGCGACATCTTCGGCGACATCTTCGGCGGCGCCGGCGCGCGGCGTGGCGCCGGCGGCCAGCAGATCTACCGCGGCAGCGACCTGAGCTACGCGATGGAAATCACGCTCGAAGAGGCCGCCGCCGGCAAGGAAACGCAGATCCGCGTGCCGACGTGGGAAAACTGCGAGACCTGCGGCGGCAACGGTGCCAAGCCGGGGACGTCGCCGAAGACCTGCACGTCGTGCAACGGCGCCGGCACGGTGCACCTGCGGCAGGGCTTCTTCAGCATCCAGCAGACCTGCCCGCACTGCCGCGGCAGTGGCAAGGTCATCCCTGAGCCGTGCCCGAGCTGCAGCGGTGCCGGCAAGCTGAAGAAACAGAAGACGCTCGAAGTGCGAATCCCGGCCGGCATCAACGAGGGGATGCGCATCCGCTCGGCCGGCAACGGCGAGCCGGGCACGAACCACGGGCCGCCGGGCGACCTGTACGTCGAGATCCGCGTCAAGCCGCACGACATCTTCGAGCGTGACGGCGACGACCTGCATTGCACCGTTCCGGTCGGTCTGGCGACTGCGGCGCTCGGCGGCGCGATCGAAGTGCCGACGCTTGGCAGCACGGCCGAAATCGAGCTGCCCGAGGGCACGCAGCACGGCAAGACCTTCCGCCTGCGCGGCAAGGGCATCAAGGGGCTGCGGTCGAGCTATCCCGGCGACCTGTACTGCCACGTCGCGGTCGAGACACCCGTGCGGCTCACCGAGCACCAGCGCAAGCTGTTGAAGGAACTCGACGAATCGTTCCGCAAGGCGGGCGACCGGCACTCGCCGAACGCCAAGTCGTGGACCGACCGCGTGAAGGATCTGTTCAAGTAATCCGCGCGGCGGCCGATACGGCATGGACCGTCGGATCGTCCGCCATGCCTGCGCTTACTGCCGCCCCCCTGCCCGCGCGCCCGACGCCGCGCGCACGCGCCGCCGTGGAGGCTCGCCATCCAACAGATTGACCGCGACGCCGTCAACAGCCGCGCGCTGGTCATCGACGGCAATCCGACTTCGCGCAGCGTGCTGCTGCAGCAGCTGCGCGAGTTCGGCTTCGGCACGGTCAAGTACGCCGCGCGGATCGTCGACGCGCGCGAGATGCTCGAGCACCGGCCGTTCGAAGTCGTCATCTGCGACTACCGGTTCGAGAACACCGGCGAATGCGGCCAGGATCTGCTCGAAGAGCTGCGCCGCGAGCGGCTGCTGCCGTACTCGACGGTGTTCGTGATGGTCACCGGCGTGGCCACCTACCAGGAGGTCGCCGAGGCCGCCGAGACGGCGCTCGACAGCTACCTGATCAAGCCGTTCTCGGCGAACACGCTGTTCGAGCGGCTGAAGGAAGCGCGCCAGCGCAAGCGCGTGCTGAAGTCGATCTTCGAAGCGATCGAGGCCGGCGACAACGTCCGCGCTGCCGACCTGTGCGTGCAGCGCTTCGAGCGCCGCGAGCATTACTGGCTGTACGCGGCGCGCATCGGCGCCGAGCTGCTGTTGACGCTGAAGCGCAACGCCGAGGCGAAGAAGCTGTTCGACGCGGTGATCGCGTCCAAGGCCGTGCCGTGGGCGCGCCTGGGTGTCGCGCGGGTGCAGCTTGCCGACGGCGACCTGAACCTCGCGCGACGCACGCTGGAAGCGCTGCTCGGCGACGTGCCCGACCACGCCGACTCGTACGACCTGCTCGGCCGCGTGCAGATGGAGCAGGGGCAGATTTCCGAGGCGATGGCGACCTACCGCATCGCCACCGAGATCACGCCGGGGTGCATCCTGCGGCTGCAGCACTGCGGCACGCTGGCGTTCTACGCCGGCGACACCGCGTCGGCGACGCAGATGCTCGAGCGCACCTGGGTGATGGGCAGCAAGAGCCGGCTGTTCGACGTGCTGTCGATGCTGCTGCTCGCCTTTCTGCGCTTCGACGCCAAGGACGGCAAGGCGCTGGCGCAATGCTGCGACGTGCTCAACCGCTTCTCGTCGGACCATCCGAAATCGGTGCGGCTGCGCCGCCTGGCGGCGATCGGCGAGACGCTGACGCAGCTGCACGAAGGCAAGATCGTCGAAGGTGTGGCGCTGGCGCGCGAGCACGCCGCCGAACTCGCGCACCCGGACTTCGACATGGAAGCCGCGGCCAACGCGCTCGCGCTGTGGTGCCGCATCGACCACTCGGGCGTCGAGGAAGCCGAGCTCGTCGACTTCGCGAAGCAGCTGGCGCGGCGCTTCTGCGTGTCGCGCGCCGCGACCGAGGTGCTGGCCGCGTCGGCGTTGCGCAACGCCGACGTCGCGGCGCTGATCCGCACCACGCACGGCGAGATCACGCAGCTCGCCGAAGCGGCGATGAACCACGTCGTCCGCGGCCAGCCGAAGCTCGCCGTCGAATCGCTGCTGCACCACGGCCGCGAGACGTGCAACGCCAAGCTGATCGAGATGATCGGCCTCGTCGCGCGGCGCCACGAAGAGCGCATCCCCGACGCCGCCGGGCTGATCGAGCAGGCCGATGCGCTGGCGCATCGCTACTGCTCGCCGACGTCGCACATCGCCGGCAAGCGCGTCAGCCGCCCGCCCGGCGCGATGGTGATCCGCCGCTGACGCGCGCGGCGCCCGGCATCGGGCGCGGGCCGTTCAGTACCCGGCGTGGCCGGGGGCGAGGTTCTCGAACTTCGTCAGCGGCTTCAGGAACGTCAGCTTCAGCGTGCCGACCGGGCCGTTGCGCTGCTTGGCGACGATGACCTCGGCGATTCCGGCGTCCTTGCTGTCCTTGTGGTAGTACTCGTCGCGGTAGATGAACATGATGATGTCGGCGTCCTGTTCGATCGCGCCCGATTCGCGCAGGTCGCTCATCATCGGCCGCTTGTCGTTGCGCGACTCGACGCTGCGGTTCAGCTGCGACAGCGCCAGCACGGGGCACTGCAGCTCCTTGGCCAGCGCCTTCAGCCCGCGCGAGATCTCGCCGAGCTCGGTGGCGCGATTCTCGTCGCTGCCGCTGCTGCCGCTCATCAGCTGGAGGTAGTCGACGACGATCAGACCGAGCGTGCCGCCGAACTGTCGCGCCATGCGCCGTGCTCGCGCGCGCAGCTCGGCGACGGTCAGCGCCGCGGTCTCGTCGATGAAGATCTGCGCCGCACCGAGCTTCTCGACCGCCTCGGCCAGCCGGCCCCATTCGTCGTCGGCGAGCTTGCCGGTGCGCAGGTGCTGCTGGTTGATGCGGC
>CBDUBX010000082.1:0-9877 GCA_965365495.1 uncultured Burkholderiales bacterium | reverse complement strand
GCTGCTGCGCGAGTTCGAGCGCCGCCACCTGCCGTTGACGGTGTTCGGCGTCGGCATGGCGCTGCAGCGCTGCCCCGACGTCACCGCGGCGTTCGTCGAGCTCGGCCACGAGATCGCCGGCCACGGCTGGCGCTGGATCTCCTACCAGACGGTCGATGAAGCGACCGAGCGCGACCACCTGGCGCGCGCGGTCGCGGCGATCGAGCGCGCCACCGGCCAGCGCCCGCTCGGCTGGTACACCGGCCGCGACAGCCCGAATACGCGCCGCCTGGTCGCCGACCTCGGCGGCTTCGTCTACGACAGCGACTCGTACGCCGACGACCTGCCGTACTGGCTGCAGGTGCGAAGGAGCGACGGCACGCTGGCGCCGCACCTCGTCGTGCCGTACACGCTCGACTGCAACGACATGCGCTTCGCGCTGCCGCACGGCTTCGCCAACGGCGACGCGTTCTTCGCCCACCTGCGCGACGCGTTCGACGTGCTGTGGGCCGAAGGCGCCGAGCGGCCGTCGATGATGAGCGTTGGCCTGCACGCCCGGCTGCTCGGCCGGCCGGCGCGACTGCGCGCGCTGCAGCGCTTTCTCGACCACGTCGCCGCGCACGACCGCGTCTGGGTCGCGCGGCGCATCGACATCGCGCGCCACTGGCAGGCGGTGCACCCGTTCGACGCGGCGCATGCCTTCGTCTGGGACACCGCTTGACCGCCACGTCGACGCTCGCCGCGCTGAACGCCGCCGACCGCGACGGCTTCGTCGCGCAGCTCGACGGCGTCTACGAGCATTCGCCGTGGATCGCCGCGGCGGCGTGGTCGCATCGGCCCTTCGCGACGCTGGCGGCGCTGAAGGCGGCGCTCGTCGACGCGGTGCGCGACGCCGGCCACGACGCGCAGCTCGCGCTGCTGCGCGCGCACCCGGAACTCGCCGGCCGCGCGATGGTCTCGCGCACGCTGACCGCGGCGTCCGCCGGCGAGCAGCGCGGCGCCGGCCTCAACGACTGCTCGCCGGCCGAGTTCGCGCAGCTGCACGAGCTCAACGCCGCCTACCGCGCGCGCTTCGAATTCCCGTTCATCGTCGCCGTGCGCGGGCCGCGCGGCAGCGGGCTGTCGCGCGCCGAAATCATCGCGACGTTCGAGCGGCGGCTCGGCCACGCGGTCGACACCGAGTTCGAAGAAGGCCTGCGCAACGTCCACCGCATCGCCGAGCTGCGGCTGAACGAACGCTACGGCCACGCGCCGGTGCTCGGCGAGCAGGTGTGGGACCGCGCCGAGGCGCTCGCGGCGCACAGCGAGGACGCAGCGGCGCTGACCGTCACCTACCTCAGCGACGCGCATCGCGCGGTCGCGCGCCAGCTCGCCGACTGGATGCAGGGCGACGGCTTCGACCGCGTCGACGTCGACGCGGTCGGCAACGTCGTCGGCGTCTACGACGGCCAGGACGCCGACGCGCCGCGGCTGCTGACCGGATCGCACTACGACACGGTCCGCAACGCCGGCAAGTACGACGGCCGGCTCGGCATCCTCGTGGCGATGGCCGCGGTGCGCGAACTGCACCGCGCGCGGCGACGGCTGCCGTTCGCGATCGAGGTCGTCGCCTTCGCCGAAGAGGAAGGCCAGCGCTGGCCGGCGGCGTTTATCGGCTCGAGCGCGCTGGTCGGCGAGTTCGACGCCGCGTGGCTCGACCTGCGCGACGCCGGGGGCACGACGCTGCGCGACGCGATGGCCGCCTGCGGCCTCGACCCGGCGGCGATCGCCGCGCTGCGGCGCGACCCGGCGCGCTACGCCGGCTTCGTCGAGGTGCACATCGAGCAGGGCCCGGTGCTCGCGGCGCGCGGCCGGCCGCTTGGCGTCGTCACCGCGATCAACGGCAGCCGGCGTTTCCGTGGCGACGTCGTCGGCGTCGCCAACCACGCCGGCACGACGCCGATGGACCGCCGTCGCGACGCTGCGGCCGGCGCCGCCGAATGGCTGCTCGCCGTCGAACGCCGCGCCGTGCAGACGCCCGGCGTCGTCGCCACCGTCGGCGTACTCGACGTGCCCGGCGGCTCGGTCAACGTCGTGCCGGGGCGCTGCCGCTACACGCTCGACGTGCGCGCGCCGCACGACGCCGACCGCGACGCCTGCGCCGCCGACGTCGCCGCGGCGCTGCGCGACGTCTGCGATCGGCGCGGCCTGTCGCACACGCTCGACGAGACGCTGTCCGCGGCCGCCGCGCCGTGCGACGCCGCGTGGCGCCGGCGCTGGGAACGCGCGCTGCACACGCTCGGCGTCCCGGTCCAATCGCTGCCGAGCGGCGCCGGCCACGACGCGATGAAGCTGCACCGCGTGCTGCCGCAGGCGATGTTGTTCGTCCGCGGCGGCAACGACGGCATCAGCCACAACCCGCTCGAAGCGGTGACCGCCGACGACGCCGACCTCGCGGTGCGCGCGTTCGCCGCGCTGCTCGACGACGTCGCCGCCGAGCCGCGTACGCTGTGACGACCGACCCGCCGCCGCGCAACGCAGCCGCCGCCGGCAGCGACGCCGCGCACTGCGACACCGCCGCCGACGACGCCGCGCTCGACGCCTGGGTCGACGCGCACTTCGACGAGCAGTTGCGCTTCCTGCAGACGCTGGTCCGCGTGCCGAGCGACACGCCGCCCGGCGACAACGCACCGCATGCCCATGCCACCGCCGACCGGCTCGACGCAATGGGGCTGACGTGCGAGCGTCACAAGGTGCCCGACGACGCGGTCCGCGCCGCGGGCCTTGCGAGCATCGTCGACCTCGTCGTCCGCCGGCGCTACGGCGCCGGGCCGACGATCGCGCTGGCGGTGCACGGCGACGTCGTGCCGCCCGGCGACGGCTGGACACACGACCCGTACGGCGGCGAGATCGCCGACGGCGCGATCTGGGGCCGCGCCGCGGCGGTCAGCAAGAGCGACATCGCGACTTACGCGTTCGCGATCCGCGCGCTCGAGTCGCTGCCGCGCCCGCGCGCCGGCGCAGTCGAGCTGCACGTCACCTACGACGAGGAGTTCGGCGGCCTGCTCGGCCCCGGCTGGCTGCTCGAACGCGGGCTGACGCGGCCCGACCTCGTGGTCGCCGCCGGGTTCTCGTACGCAGTCGTCGTCGCGCACAACGGTTGCCTGCAGCTCGAGGTCACGGTGCACGGCGAGATGGCGCACGCGGCGATCCCCGACAGCGGCTGCGACGCGTTGCAGGCCGCGGTGCACGTCCTCGGCGCGCTGTACGCGCTGAACCGCGGCTACCTCGACCGCCGCTCGACGGTCGACGGCATCGACCACCCGTACCTCAACGTCGGCGTGATCGACGGCGGCACGAACACCAACGTCGTCCCGGGCCGCGTCGTATTCAGGCTCGACCGGCGGATGATCCCGGAGGAGGACCCCGCCGAAGTCGAAGCCGAGCTGCGCGCAACGATCGCCGCTGCCGCCGCGTCGTACGCGCCGCCGCGCGGCAGCCGCGACGTGCGCGTCGACGTGCGCCGGCTGCTGCTGGCGCGTGCGATGACGCCGCTGCCGGGCCAGCGCGCGCTCGTCGACGCGATCTGCCGCCACGCGCAGACGGTGTTCGGTGAGGACGTCCCCGAGGTCGGCACGCCGCTGTACACCGATGCGCGGCTGTACGCCGAGCGCGGCATCCCGGCGGTGATCTACGGCGCCGGGCCGCGCACGGTGCGCGAATCGAACGCCAAGCGCGCCGACGAGCACCTGCGCCTTGCGGACCTGCGCGGCGCGACCAAGGTCGTCGCGCGCACGCTCGCGCAACTGCTGCGCTGACGCAGCGCAACGCCGGCGCGACGCCGGCGTTGCATACTGCGCCGGCGCCGCGGATCAGGAGACGACGCGGCGTCGACGCGTTGCGTCGCCCGGCAGCCCCACAGAGGGAACTCGACGATGAGCTTGCGCCCCGAGCTGCTGGACGAGCTGCGCGACCGTCGCGAACGCATCGTTCGCGGCGGCGGCGCCCCGGCGCGCAGCGGCAGCGGCCGGCTGACCGCGCGCGAGCGGCTGGCCGCGCTGTTCGACGCCGACACCTTCCAGGAGTCGGGGATGCACGTGCGCCACCGCGCACGCGACTTCGGCATGGAGTCGAAGGACTATCCGGCCGACGGCGTCGTCACCGGCACCGGCTACGTCGACGGCCGGCTGGTCGCCGCGTACAGCCAGGACTTCTCGGTCGGCGCCGGCACGCTCGGGCTGGCGCACGCGAAGAAGATCGTCCGCCTGCTGCGTTGGGCGCTGCGCAACGGGGCACCGGTCGTGTCGATGCAGGATTCGGGCGGCGCGCGGATCCAGGAAGCGGTCGACGCGCTGTCGGGCTACGGCGACGTGTTTTACGCCAACGTGCTCGCGTCGGGCGTCGTGCCGCAGATCGCGCTCGTGCTGGGGCCGTGCGCCGGCGGCGCGGCCTACTCGCCGGCGCTGAACGACTTCATCGTGATGACGCGCGGCAGCGCGCACATGTTCATCACCGGCCCCGAGGTGATCAAGGCGGTCAGCGGCCGCACGACGACGATGGACGATGTCGGCAGCGCCGACATGCACGCCACGGTCAGCGGCAACGTCCACTTCGTCGCCGACGACGACGCGCACGCGATCGACATCGCGCGCGTGCTGCTGTCGTACCTGCCGCAGAACAACACCGAGGAGCCGCCGCACCGGCTTTCGGCCGACCTCGCGCTCGACCGCGACGACGCGATGAACGACGTCGTCCCCGACGATGTCGCGGAACCGATGGACGTGCGCCGCGTGATCGAGCGCCTCGTCGACGACGGCAAGCTGCTCGAAGTCCACGCCGGCTGGGCGAAGAACCTGATCGTCGGCTTCGCGCGGATCGAAGGCATCGTCGTCGGACTGGTCGCCAACCAGCCGACGGTGCTCGCCGGCGCGCTCGACATCGACGCGTCCGACAAGGGCTCGCGCTTCGTGCGCTTCTGCAACGCGTTCAACATCCCGGTCGTGACGCTGGTCGACGTGCCCGGCTTCCTGCCGGGCATCGAGCAGGAGCGCGGCGGCATCATTCGTCACGGTGCGAAGCTGCTGTTCGCGTACGCGTCGTGCACGACGCCGAAGATCACCGTAATCCTGCGCAAGGCCTACGGCGGGTCGTACCTCGCGATGTGCAGCCAGGAGATGGGCGCCGACTTCACCTATGCGTGGCCCGGCGCCGAGATCGCGGTGATGGGCGCGCCGGGCGCGGTCAACGTGCTGTACCGCAAGCAGCTGGCCGAAGCGGCCGACCGCAAGGCGCTGGCCGCCGAGCTCGTCGCACGCTACCGCGCCGAGTTCGCCACGCCGTACCTGTGCGCAGCGCGCGGCTACATCACCGACGTCATCGAGCCCGCCGAGACGCGATCGGTGCTGGCGCTCGCGCTGCGCAAGACGCTGCGCAAGCGCGAGCTGCGGCCGGCGAAGAAGCACGGCAACCTGCCGCTGTAGCACCGGTGATGTCCGACCTCGTCGCCCAGACGCTGTGGATCTACGGCCTCGCCGCGGCGGTATCGCTGGCCGTCGCGGCGCTCGTGAAACTGGTCGTCGTCGTGCTGACGCGGCCGCGGCGCGTCGCCGGTGCCGCACCGGTCGTCGTTGCCTCACGGTCCGCCGCCGTCGGCGCTGCGCCCGCGCACGACGACGACGACGCGCCGCCGGCCGAACACGTCGCGGCGATCGGCGCGGCGGTCTATGCCGCGATCGGCGCGCACCGCATCCTGCACATCGAGGACGCCGCGCGCGACCGCAGCTGGACGGCCGGCGGCCGCGAAGCGCACCACCGTTCGCATTCGCCGATCAAGTCGCACACGCCGATCGCGTCGCGCAAACCCTGACCTCGCCCATCCGAGGCGCCGCCATGGAAAGAAAGTTCCGCATCACCGTCGACGGCCGGCCGTACCAGGTCACCGTCGAAGACTTGGGCGAAGGCCGCAACCTGCTGTACCCGCAGCCGGGCAGCATGCACGTGCCGACCCACGCGGCTCCTGCTCCTGCCCCGGCCCCAGCGCCCGCGCCGGCCAGCGGGGGCGCACCGTCGGCCGCCACCGCCGGCGACGTCGTCGCGACGCTCGGCGGCGTCGTCGAATCGATCTCGGCAGCGGTCGGCCAGCCCGTTGCGCGCGGCGACCGCATCCTCGTCGTCGAGGCGATGAAGATGAAGTCGCCGATGATCGCGCCGTGCGCCGGGACCGTCGTGCGCATCGCGGTCAAGGTCGGCGACGCGGTCGACCCCGGGCAAGTACTGGCGACCATCGGCTGACGCGACGGCCCAGGCGCGCATGGACGGCATCCGCCTGCTCGACGTCTTTCAGGGGCTGGCGACGCTCGCGTCGGCCGAGCCGCGGCTGTTCTGGGGCCGCATCGGGCTGATGGCGCTCGGCTGCCTGCTGATCTGGCTCGGCCGCAAAGGTGTGCTCGAGGCGTTGCTGATGATCCCGATGGGGCTCGGCATGACCGCGGTCAATGCCGCGGTGATGGTCCTCGACGGCGGCCGGACCGGGACGCTGTTCGTCGACCCGCTGGTCACCGGCACCGACGCGACGATGGCGGTGCTGCAGGTCGACTGGCTGCAACCGATTTACACGTTCATGTTCAGCAACGGGCTGATCGCCGTGCTCGTGTTCCTCGGCATCGGCGTGCTGCTCGACGTCGGCTTCCTGATGGCGCGGCCGTTCCAGAGCATGCTGATCGCGGTCTTCGCCGAGCTCGGCACGGTGGCGACGTTCCCGATCGCGATCGCGCTCGGCATGGCACCGAACGAGGCGGCGTCGGTGGCGCTGATCGGCGGCGCCGACGGGCCGATGGTGCTGTTCGCGTCGCTGGTGCTGGCCAAGGACCTGTTCGTGCCGATCACCGTCGTCGGCTACCTCTACCTCGGCCTGACCTACGGCGGCTACCCGTACCTGATCAAGCTGCTGATCCCGGCGCGCCTGCGCGCGATTCCGATGCCGACCGTCGACGTCGCGCGGATCGGCTCCGGGCCGAAGCTCGTCTTCGCGGTGCTCGCGTGCACGTTGCTGTGCCTGCTGTTCCCGGTGGCGTCGCCGCTGTTCCTGGCGCTGTTCCTCGGCGTCGCGGTGCGCGAAAGCGGCCTCGTCGACTTCCAGAAGCTGCTCGCCGGGCCGGTGCTGTACGGCGCGACGTTCTTCCTCGGGCTGACGCTCGGCATCCTTTGCGAAGCGGGCACGATCCTGAGCCCGGTGGTGCTGAAGCTGCTGCTGCTCGGCATCCTGGCGCTGACCTTGTCGGCGGTCGGCGGCATCGTCGGCGGCTACGTGCTCTATTTCTGGTACCGCGGCCGCTACAACCCGATGATCGGCGTGGCCGGCGTGAGTTGCGTGCCGACGACCGCCAAGATCGTGCAGAAGATGGCCACCGAAGCGTCGCCCGGCGTGATGATCCTGCCTTACGCGCTCGGCGCGAGCATCAGCGGCGTGATCACGTCGGCGATCCTCACCGGCATCTTCGTCGCAGTGTTGCGCTGACGGCGCCGCGCGCCGACTACTGCGCGTGTCTGCGCAGCGGCGGCGGACACCGCGCCGCCACCGCGCTGCCGGTCACGCGACGCGGAAGCGCGCCATCGTCTGCGCGAGTTGCTGCGCCTGGTCGCGAAGGCTCGACGCCGCCGCGGCGCTCTCTTCGACGAGCGCGGCGTTCTGTTGCGTCGCGCTGTCCATGCGGCCGACCGCCTGGCTCACCTGCGCGACGCCGCTGGCCTGCTCGTGACTGGCGGAGCTGATCTCGGCGACGAGATCGGTGACGCGCGCGATCGAAGCAACGACCTCGCCCATCGTCGCGCCAGCCTCGTCCGCAAGCGCCGTGCCCTGCGCGACGCGGTCGACGCTGGCGGCGATCAGCGACTTGATCTCGCGCGCCGCCTCGGCACTGCGCTGCGCCAGGCTGCGCACCTCGGAGGCGACGACCGCGAAGCCGCGCCCCTGTTCGCCGGCGCGCGCGGCTTCGACCGCGGCGTTCAGCGCCAGGATGTTGGTCTGGAACGCGATGCCGTCGATCGTGCCGACGATGTCGGCGATCCGCCGCGAGTCGCCGTCGATCGCCTTCATCGTCGCGACGACGCGGCCGACGACGTCGCCGCCGCGGGTCGCGACACCGGCCGCGCCCTGCGCCAGCTGGCTCGCCTGGCGGGCGCCTTCGGCGTTGTGCTGCGTCGTCGTGCCGAGCTGCTCGGCCGACGCCGCGGTCTGCTGCAGCGACGAGCTCTGTTCCTCGGTGCGGCGGCTCAAGTCGCCGTTGCCCTGCTCGATCTGCACGCTGGCGGTGACGACGCTGTCGGCCGCCTGGCGCACGGTACCGATCATCGAAATCAACCCGGCGCACATCTCGACGAGCGTCGTCTGCAACTCGCCGATCGCGTCGCTGCGCGGCTCGGCCGACGCTTGCGCCGCCGCCGCGGCCAGGTCGCCGGCGGCGACACGGCGCGCGAGGTCGCTGCAGGCGCGCAGCGGCCGCTGGATGCTGGCCAGCACGACGCGGTAGCAAAGAAGCACGAGTACGACCGCTGCGGCGAGCGCCACCGCCGAGACGATCGTTGCGCGGCGCTGCTCGGCGGCAAAGCCGGCCTTCGCGTCGTCGGCGACGCGGTTGGCGGCGACGACGGTTTCGTCGACGCCGGCGCGGTGTTCGAGGTACAGCCGGTCGAGCGCGGGCAGCTGCGCCGCGGCCGCCGCCTTGTCGCCGGCGAGCAGCGGCGTGACGACGCCGGTGCGCGCCGCGGCGATGAAGCGCTGCCCGGCGTCGTGCTGGCGGCCGGTCAGCGGCTGCAGCAGCGACCCCGGCGGCGGGTGCTGTTGCCAATGGACGACGCGCGCTTCGTATTCGCCGGCCAGGCGGTCGACCTCCCTTCCCGCCTGCTCGGCCGTCAACGTGCCTTCGAGCGCGCGCGACAGCACGAGCCGCAGCTCGATCAGGTACATCGGCGGCGGCAGGATGTCGGCGACGACGTCTTTCGACACGAAGACGTCGGCGGCACGCGCGAGCGACCGCGACTGGAGCGACTGGCCGAAAGCGGCGACCAGCGCTGCGGCGACAACGCCGATCACGCCGAGCAGCAGCACGGCCCAGCGCAGCGATCTGAGGATCTTCATGTTGGGTTGCCCTGTTGCGGCGATTCGACAGAACCGCCGGCCCTCGCCCCGGATCCGGGCCCCGCTTTTTTCGGCGGCGCCGGTGGCGACTTGAGACACCCGTGAGGCGCCGGTCCGGCGCTGCAGGTCTCAGCCGACGACGCCGAGGGCGACGAGGTGCACGACCCACTCGTCGTGCGGGTCGTGGCCGACGAGTGCTGCGACCTCGTCGTCGTAGAACGCGCCGACGCCGCAGACGCCGATGCCGCGCGCGTTGGCGGCGAGGTAGGCGCGTTCACCGGCGACGCCGGCTTCGAGGAACGCGTGGCGCCAGCCGCGCGCCGCGCCGAGCGCGTCGCCCATCCAGGCGGCGCGCGCGATCGACACGACGACGACCGCGGCGGCGTCGCCGATCACGTCCTGGTCGAGACCGGCGGCGCGGGCGCGGCGCCGAAGCGCGGCGTCGTGCGCGACGCGGTGGTGCAGCGCGTGGTCGTGCGCGACATAACGCCACGCCGCCGGCGGCAGACCGGCGACCGCCGGCGTCAGCACGTCGAGGCGCACCGCCGGCGACAACCACGGCGGCAGCGCCGCCATCGCCGCGAGCACGTCGGCAAGCACCGGCAGCGGCAGTGGCGCGGCCGCGTACCGGCGGCGCGAGCGGCGCGACGCGATTGTCGCCAGCGCATCGAGCGGCGCCGGCGTCGGCCGCGGCGCCGCGCGCCGCCGCGGTTCGGCGTGCGGTGTCGATGGCGGCGTTGCCGCGCTGCACATTCCCCAAGGGCCGCGATGCCGGACCAGGTC
>CBDUBX010000081.1:0-9945 GCA_965365495.1 uncultured Burkholderiales bacterium | reverse complement strand
CGCTGCCGGTCACGGTCGCGCCGCCGCCGCCGCCGCCGCCGGTCGAGGTCGACCCTGCCGACGCCGCGTCGCGACGCCTGTTCGCGTTCCACGACCGGCTGCGCCACCTGCCGCCGGCCGACCTCGCGCGCGAACAGATGCAGCGCGACCCGCCGGCCGACGCCGCGGGCACGGTCGAGCTGGCCTTGCTGCTGGCGCAGGGCCGCGGCAACGGCGACGTCGCCCGCGCGATCGCGCTGCTCGAGCCGATCGCGCGCGGGCCGGCGTCGCCGTGGCGCGCACCGGCGCGGCTGCTGCACGCGCGGCTGGTCGAGCAGCGCCGGCTCGAAGAGGCTGTCGAGCGTCTCGGCCAGCAGCAGCGCGAGCAGCAGCGGCGCATCGAACAGCTGTCGAGCCAGATCCAGGCGTTGCGGGCGATCGAACGCAGCCTGAGCGCGCCGCGTTCGCCGCCGTTGCCGCGAACCGCACCGCCGGGCGCCGACCCGTCCACTGGCGCGCGGCCATGACCGACACGCTGCCGCCGCGCGCCGGTGCGCAGGTGCTGATCGTCGACGACGACGCCGACCTGCTGCGGCTGCTGTCGATGCGCTTGGCGGCTGCCGGCTACCGCGTCGCCAGCGCCGACACCGCCGAGGCGGCGTTGGCGCAGCTCTCGCGCTTGCGCCCGCAGCTCGTGATCAGCGACGTGCAGCTGCCCGGCATCGACGGCCTGCAGCTGTTCGAGCGCATCCGCGACCAGCACCCCGCGCTGCCGGTGATCCTGCTGACCGCGCACGGCACGATTCCCGACGCGGTCGACGCCACCGCGCGCGGCGTCTTCACCTACCTGACCAAGCCGTTCGACGGCAAGCAGCTGCTCGAGCAGGTGGCGCGCGCGCTGGCGCTGGCGCCGCCGGTCGGTGCGCCGCACCGCGCGCCCGCGGCGACGTGGCGCGACGGCATCGTCAGCCACAGCGCGCGGATGGAAGCGTTGCTCGCCGAAGCGCACCTCGTCGCGCAGAGCGACGCCACGGTGTTGATCCGTGGCGACAGCGGCACCGGCAAGGAGCTGCTCGCGCAGGCGCTGCACCGCGCCAGCCGGCGCGCGGCGCGGCCGTTCGTCGCGGTGAACTGCGCGGCGATCCCCGAAACGCTGCTCGAAAGCGAGCTCTTCGGCCACGTCCGCGGCGCGTTCACCGGCGCGCTGCAGAACCACCGCGGCCTGTTCCAGGCGGCCGACGGCGGCACGCTGTTCCTCGACGAGATCGGCGACATGCCACCGGCGCTGCAGGTCAAGCTGCTGCGCGTGCTGCAGGAGCGCCGTGTGCGGCCGGTGGGCGCGGCGCAGGCGGTGCCGGTCGACGTGCGCATCGTCTCGGCGACCCACCGCGACCTCGACGCGATGCTCGCCGACGGCGGCTTTCGCGAGGATCTGATCTACCGACTGAACGTGGTCACGCTGCAGCTGCCGACGCTGGCCGAGCGGCGCGAGGACATTCCGCTGCTCGCGCAGCACTTCCTCGGCCAGCTCGCCGCGCGCCAGGGCAAGCGGGTGCGCGGCTTCGCGCCCAACGCGCTGCGTGCGCTGGCCACCGCCGCGTGGCCGGGCAACGTGCGCCAGCTGCACAACGTCGTCGAACAGGTCTGCGCGCTGGCGACGACGCCGCTGATCCCGCTGGCGCTGGTGCAGCGCGCGCTGCGCACCCCCGGCGTGCAGGTGCTGCCGTATGCCGAAGCGCGCAGCCGTTTCGAGCGCGACTACCTGGTCGGGCTGCTCAAGCTGACCGACGGCCACGTTGCCGACGCGGCGCGTCTGGCCGAGCGCAACCGCACCGAGTTCTACCGGCTGCTGCAGAAGCACGGGCTGACGCCGGGGCGGTTCCGCGGCGACGACGAGACCGACGGCGCCGCCAGCGGCGACGCGGCGGCCGATGCCGCCGTCGCCGATCGGCGACAGGCCGGCGGCGACGCGGCTTCGTAGGCGGGCCGGGCCATGACGACGCGCGGTCGCCGAATCGCTGTCGCCGTTCGGCGACGCTTTCGTGGCCCACGGCCCGGCCGCGACCCGGGTCCCGCGCGCAAGTCGTTGATCCATCAGTGATTCGCGCCGCGGCACGGGGCTTGCGCACGCGCGCCCCATGCTGCCTCGCCCGCGCGCCACTCCGTCCGTCGCTTGCGGCCGCTGGCTGGTCGCGCTGGCGCTCGTCGTCGCGCACCCGATCGCCGCCGCGTTCGGCTTCGACGACGTCGCGCAGATCGCCGAGCGCAACGCCGCGCGCGCTTACGTCGCGCCGGCGGCGCGGCTGCCCGACGAACTCGCGCGGCTCGACTACGACGGCCTGCGCGACATCCGCTACCGCCCCGATCGGGCGATCTGGCGCGCGCAGGGGCTGCCGTTCGAATTGCAGTTCTTCCACCTCGGCCAGCACCACACGCAGCCGGTCGACGTGCACGAGGTGCACGACGGCCGCGCGCGCCGCTTCGACTACGACCCCGACGCGTGGGCCTTCGGCCGCCGGCGGTTCGACCGCAGCGGCTGGCGCGGGCTGGGCCACGCCGGCTTTCGCGTGCACTACGCGCTGAACGACGCCGGCTACAAGGACGAGCTGATCGTCTTCCTCGGCGCGAGCTACTTCCGCGCGCTCGGTCGCGGCCAGCAGTACGGGCTGTCGGCGCGCGCGCTGGCGATCGACACCGTCGGCGGCACGCCGGCGACCGGCGGCGAGGAGTTCCCGCGCTTCACCGGCTTCTGGATCGAGCGCCCGGCGCGCGACGCTCGCGCGCTGACGATCCACGCGCTGCTCGACTCGCCGCGCGCCACCGCGGCGGCGACGTTCGTCGTCACGCCGGGCGACAGCACCGTCGTGCAGACGCGGCTGCGCGTCTGGGCGCGCGCCGGCGCGGCGCCGATCGCGATGCTCGGCGTCGCGCCGCTGACGAGCATGTACCTGCACGGCGAGAACCAGCCGCAGGCGGTCGATTTCCGCCCCGAGGTGCACGACAGCGACGGCTTGGCGATCGCCGGCCGCAGCGACGCCGCGGCGACCGCATCGGAGTGGATCTGGCGCCCGCTGGTCAACCCGCCGGCCGACCCGTACACGCCGCTCGCGCCGAGCTTCGCGCTGGCGCGGCTCGACGGCTTTGGCCTGCTGCAGCGCGACCGCCGCGCCGCCGCCTACGAGGACCCCGAGGCGCGCTACGAGCGGCGGCCGAGCGCCTGGGTCGAGCCAATCGGCGACTGGGGACCGGGCCGTGTGCAGCTGTTGCTGCTGCCGACGCCCGACGAGACCGAGGACAACGTCGTCGCCGCGTGGGTGCCGGCGCGGCCGCTGGTTGCCGGGCGTCCGCTGGAGTTCGCCTACCGGCTGCACTGGCAGGGCGACGCCCTGACCGCGCCGCCGCACGGCCACACCGTGCAGACGCGCCGCGGCCGCGGCTGGGCGAAGCTCGCGCACGGCGAGGTGCAGCACGTCGTCGACTTCGACGGCCCGGCGCTGCGCGCGCTGCCGGCCAACGCCGCGCTGAAGGCGGTGGCGACCAGCGGCTCCGGCGGCCGCGTCACCCACGCCCACGCCTACCCGCTGCCGCAAGGCGGCTGGCGGCTGCAGCTGCGCGTGCAGCGCGACGACGCGGCGCGGCCGCTCGAGCTGCGCGCGTTCCTCGAGCACGCCGGTCGCGCCCTCACCGAAACCTGGGCCGCGCTGCTGCCGCCCGAACCCACCGCGCTGCGTGCCGCGCGCGCCAACGCTCCATGACCGAAATGACTGCCCAAGCCACCCCGATTTCGCGCGCCGCGCGCCGCCGCTACACGCACAACCTCGCGCCGGCGCTCGAACGCGGCTCGATGGCGCCGGCGCCTTGGCTCGGCGTGCGCGCCGGTCTTGCGGCGATGCGCCGCGGCGGCACCGCCGGCGCCGCAGCGCGGCCTCGCGGCTGGGCGCGCGCCGGCGTGCAGCGGCGCAACGTGCTGATCGCAACCGTGGTGCTCGCCGCCGCCGCGGCGACCGCGCTGCTGCTGGCCAGCCAGCCGATCGTCGGCTGGCAGCCGGCGCGGCTGCTGCAGGTGGCGTTGTTCGCGTTGCTCGTCGCGTGGGTGGCCGCCGGCACGGTGACCGCGGTGATGGGCTACTGGAGCCTGAAGCGCGGCGACCGCTGGGCGCTGCGCCATGCCGACGTCGCGCGCCAGCCGATCGCCGCCGACGCGCGCACCGCGCTGATCATGCCGATCTGCAACGAGGACGTCGCGACCGTCGCCGCGGGGCTGTCGGCCACCGCCGAGTCGGTCGTCGCTGCCGGCGGCGCGCGGCTCGTCGAGGTCTACGTGCTGTCCGACAGCAGCGACCTCGGCATCCGCCTGGCCGAACGCGAGGCGGTGCTGGCGCTGCGCGAGCGTTACGCCGCGGCCGGGCTGAAGGTCCACTATCGCTGGCGCTTGCACCGCACGCGGCGCAAGGCCGGCAACGTCGCCGACTTCTGCCGCCGCTGGGGCCGGCGCCACCGCTACATGGTCGTCCTCGACGCCGACAGCGTGATGAGCGGCGAGGCCGTGCTCGGCCTCGTGCGGCTGATGGAAGCCCACCCGCGCGCCGGCATTGTCCAGAGCGCGCCGGTGACCTGCGGGCTCGACACGCTGCACGCGCGGTCGCAGCAGTTCGCCGGCCGCGTCACCGGGCGGCTGTTCGCCGCCGGCATGCGCTACTGGCAGCTCGGCGAATCGCACTACTGGGGGCACAACGCGATCATCCGTATCGCGCCGTTCATGGCGCACTGCGCGCTGGCGCCGATCGGCGGCCGCGCCGGCCGCGACCGCGGCGGCCTGCGCGGCGACATCCTGTCGCACGACTTCGTCGAAGCCGCGCTGATGCGCCGCGCCGGCCACGAGGTCTGGCTCGTGTCGGACCTGCCGGGCAGCTGGGAGCAGCAACCGCCGCACCTGCTGGCCGAGCTGCAGCGCGACCGCCGCTGGTGCCAGGGCAACCTGCAGAACGCGCAGCTGATCGCCGAGCCGGGGCTGCACCCGGTGCACCGTGCGATGTTCGCCACCGGCGCGATGGCCTACCTGTCGGCGCCGTTGTGGCTGGCGTTCGTCGTCCTCGGCGTGGCGCTGTGGTGGTGGGGCGGACACGACCTGCGCGCGCTGGCGCAGACCGCGCCGGTGCGCGCGCTGTGGGCAGCGACGATCGGCCTGCTGCTGCTGCCGCGCGCGCTGGGCGTGGCGCTGGTGCTGCACGAGCGGCAGCAGGCGCAGTTCGGCGGCACGCTGCGGCTGGTCGCGAGCAGCGCGATCGAGACGCTGGTCGCCGCGCTGCAGGCGCCGGTGCGGATGGCGGCGCACACGCTGTTCGTCGTCGGCGCACTGACCGGGTTGCCGCTGCAATGGAAGTCGCCGCCGCGCGAGGCGGTGGCGCTGTCGTGGCGCGATGCCGCGCCGGCGATGCTGCCGCTGGCCGCGTTCGCGCTCGGCGTCTACGCGCTCGCATGGGGCCTCGACAGCGCGCTCGCGGTGTGGCTCGCGCCGGTGGCGCTGCCAATGCTGCTGGCGTGGCCGCTGACGGTGGGGGCCGCGAGCGCGTCGGCCGGCCGCGCGCTGCAGCGCGCCGGGCTGCTGCTGATCCCCGAGGAAGTGTCGCCGCCGGCGGTGCTGCGACGGGCGTGGGACGGCGCGGCGGCGCACGGTGGCGCCGTGCCCACGGCGGCGGCGTCGCTGCCGCGCGCGGTGCCGTCGGCCGGAGCCCCGGCGCTGCGGGCACGGGCGCGCGCCTGACGGTCCGCTGATTCAGGCCGGCGGCGCCGCGGCGCCGCGCGGCGGCACCGCGCCGCGGTCGGCCGCCGCGGCCTGCTCGCGCCGGCCGAACGCTCGCGCGACCAGCGCCCCGTTGCCGGCCCAGACGAGCGCGATCGCGCCGCCGAGCAGCATCGCCGCGGCCGGGTGCGACGAGACCGCGTCGACGCCGGCCTTGACCCAGCCGGCAACCGCGTCGGCGCCGCGATAGACGACGGTGTCGACGAAGTTCTTGGCCTTGTACTTCTCGGCCGCCGGCACCACGGTGTAGAGCATCTCGCGGCCCGGGCGCACGAGCGCGTATTCGCCGGCGCGGCGCACGACCATCACCACCGCCAGCACCGCGAACACCGGCGCCAGCGCGAGCCACAGAAAGCCCACTGCGACGACCAGCGGCACCGCGACGAGCAGCGCGCCGACGCCCAGCCGCCGTGCGATGCGCCCGGTGACGAACAGCTGCGCCGCCAGCGACAGCGTCTGCACGACGATGTCGACGATGCCGAACACCTGCGTCTGACGCACGCGGTCGGGAAAGGCCTCGGCAACGAGCCGCGCCTGCTCGAAGTACAGGAAAGTGCTCGCGGTGGCGAGCAGCACGACGACGAGCGCGATGCCGGCGAGGTACGGCGACCGCAGCACCGCCCGCGCGCCGTCGAACGGGTCGCCGCCGAGGGGGCGGCCGGCCGCCGGCGTCACGGCGTCGACGGCGGCGCGCGGATCGGGCGCGACGCGGTCGCGCCGCCGCTGCAACGCAGCGCCGGCGACGGCGCTGGCCGCGAGCATCGCCGTTGCCAGCAGCAGCAGGCCGACGATGCCGATGCGGCCGACGAGCAGCGTGCCGAGCACCGGCCCGGCGAGCCCGCCGAGGCTCGCGCCAGCGGCGAGCAGCGCGAACTGCCGCTTGGCGCGCGCGCTCGGGTACACGTCGGCCAGCACGCTCCACGCGAGCGAGATCGCGAGCAGGTTGAACACCGACAGCCAGACGAAGAACGTGCGCGCGACCCAGACGTCGTCGGGACGCGCCGCCAGCGCCGCGGCGAAGGCGAGCAGGTGGCTGCCGAAGAACGCGTAGGTCCAAGCCTGGATGCGGCGGCGCGGCACCTTCGACGCGATCCAGCCGAACACCGGAAGCGCGACGAGCGTCGCGCCGAAGGTGGCGGTGAACAACCACTGCAGCCGGTCGACGCCGCCGGCCACGCCCATCGTCTCGCGCACCGGCCGCAGCATGAAATAGCCGGCGAACAGCAGGAAGAACATCGTCACGCCGAGCGCGACCGCCGGCGCTTCGTGCGGCTCGACGTCGAGCCACTGGCCGACGGCGACGCGCAGCGTCATGCCGAGGGCCGGGCGAGCCTGCAACTTGGACCGATCGGCGGGTGTCGGTCGCGCGCGGCTCCGCGCTTCCCGCGCTTCCGGTAGAGCCATCCGCGCCGACGGGCGGTTGCGGCGACGAAAGGGACTCTTTGTGCGCTGCGTTCGCGCAGCTGCCTCGAGGCGCATCGACGCGGCCGCAGCGCCGCGGCGCCCGCGCCGCCGCCGGGGACTTGGCGATGCCGAACCTAGCCGTCGTCGTTGTTGCCGCGGCGCAGCGATCGTCGCCTTCGTGAAATCGAACGACGGCCGCGCGGACGGCCGCCCTCAGTCACGGCGCGCGCGGCGCTTTTGCTAAGTCCGCGCGCGCTGCGCCAGCCGGCGCCGGGCGACGAGCCCGGCAACACCGGCCGCGAACAGCGCCAGCGGCGCCGGCTCCGGGATCGGCGAGGTGGCCGTCGCGTAGATCACGCCGATGCTGCCGGCGTTCCAGCGGCCGTCGACCATGTCCGGCGCGTCGTCGAAGAACTCGAAAAACTCGAAGTTCAGCTGCCCGCTGTCGCGGGTGGAGAACGCCAGCCCCGCATTCAACAGGCTGAAGCTGCCGGCGGCGCTGCCGGTGCCGGAGTCGGCGACGTCGGACAACGGTCGGAGCGCGAAGCCCTCGCCGATGTCGTTCGTCAGCTCGAGCGTCATCTCGTCGAGCCAGCTCGGCTCGAACGCGGTGAGGTCGACGTTCCAGTCGATGCGGACCACCTGAGCGTCGGGGCCGAGGTCGAAGGTCAGCGTCGAATTGCCCGCGTCGCCCTTCTCGCCGAAGCTGTAGATGTTGGTGAAGTCGAAGTCGAAACGCTCGAGCGCCAGTGCGTTGGTCGTGCCGGCCAACGCCAGCGTTGCGGCCAGCGCCAGCGAGCGTAGCGCCGGACGAGAGGTGATGCTCATCATGGAGTCCTTCTCTTGGGGCCGCGAACTCGTCGGACCTCGGCAATCCGGTCGAGATCGCGGCGGCTGATGTCGCGGTCGGTCGCTTACTGCGTGCAGAACGGCGTGACGCCCATGGCCGACAAGATGCCCTGAACGATCATCTTCTTGAAGTCGCCGGCGCCGACACCGCTGCCGGTGAACGAGTCGGCGTTGTGGCCGAGCGTGGTGGCCCACACGCGTCCGCCGTCATAGTACTGGCACCAGGCGACCGGATGGAACCCCGCGTGCCCGGGATGCGGGTTGCCGGTCAGCGGATCGAGCGTGCTGGTGTCGACCTTGGCCAAGAACTTGACGTTGGTCGGGAACGGCACGAGGTTGTACCACTCGTCGCGGAACATGAAGGACGCCGACACGCCCTGCGTCGACGGGTCGCTGCCGATGACCTGGACGACGCCGTTGCGGTTCGGCCCGTGGTTGTAGAAGTTGGCGTTGCCGAGCAGCCCTTCGTAGTACGGCCAGTTGTAGTTGGCGCCGAAGGCGTTGTGGATCGCCACCACGCCGCCGCCGCGGCGCATGTACTGGCGCAGGTTGGTCATCGGCGTCGTCGGCGACGTGGCGTCCATGTCGAGCAGGTTGTCGCGGTTGCCGCTGGCGAGGATCACCGCGCCGTAGTTGTTGGGGCTGAAGCTGCCGGGGTCTTCGGTCCAGTCGGCGGTGATGCCGAGTTCGGCCAGCCACGCGATCAGCGTCGCCTGCATGACGTTGCCCGGCTGCAGCGGCGGGTTCAGCCCGGCGTCGGGCGGCGCCGCGGGGCCCAGGTTGCCGTGGCGCGGGCCGGCGGTGCGCGAGTAGATCAGCACGCGCGTCATCGCGCTTTCCGGACGCGGCGCCCAGCCGTTGTTCTGTGCCAGGCACGTCGGGCTCGTGCCGCGGCACACGTTGTAGACCGGGTCGAAGTACTTGGACTGCGTCTTGGAGACCGCCTGCGCCTGCGCCGACGACGGTGCGACGACGGCGCCGAGCGTCAGCACGCCGGCTGCGGCGACCGCGGCGGCCGCCGCGCTCGGCTTGAACAAGGACCTTTCCATGCGAACTCCTCTCGGTCTGTCTGTCGATGTGTCGGGTGGGTTGTCCGGAGTCGGCGCCGGTACGGCGTCGAACGGGCGAGCACGGCAAGCGAGCTCGCCGCTGTGGTTCTGTTAGACAGAACGTAATTCCGTCTAACAGACCCAGTATCGGACCCCACACGACGCAGCGTCAAGGGGCGCGCCCCCGGGATGTTCCCTAGGCGACGCCCTCATCGGCGCAGGGGCAACCGCGCCAACGGGGCGAGGGATGCGACCGGCGGCGGCGACGCCGCTGCGCCTTGAAGTGCAGCGCCGACGCCGGCGTCGAACTGCAGCGACGCCCCCGCAGCGGCGTCGAGGTGCGATCCCGGCGCAAGTCCGGCGATCGGCCGCCGGATCAGTTGCCGGTTTCCTCTTGCGACCACGGGTCGAGCTCGGGCTCCTTCGGCGCCCGGGCCGCGGCCGACCGCGCTGCGGCGTCGCGCAGCCGTGTCACCGCGGAGGCCGTGACGGGCGAGACGGGCGTCGCCGTCGCCGTCGCGCCGGCGGCCGCCGTCGGATCGTCGCGGAGCAGCCAGACGTCGCAGCCGTCGGCGGCGCAGACGACGGTCGCGTGCAACTGCGCGAGCACCGCGGACCACGCCGCCACGCCCACCGCATGGCGGCCGTGGACGGTGATCGGCGGCGCATCGGCCAGCGCTTCGGCGTTGTGCAGCCGATCGCCGGTCAGCTGCGCCAGCCGCGGCAGCACGCGCCGCGGGTCGGCGCCGACGACGGCGAAGCGCACGCTGCGTCGGTCCGGCGCGAGCTCGATGCCGTGCGCGGCGATTGCGCCGTCGTTTGCGGCGCCGCCCGGCGACGCGGCGATCAGAATCGCGGCGG
>CBDUBX010000080.1:0-10117 GCA_965365495.1 uncultured Burkholderiales bacterium | reverse complement strand
TCGACCGCTGCGCCGCGCCGGTCGTCGTGCTGCGCACGTTCTCGAAGTTCTTCGGCCTCGGCGGGATGCGCCTGGGCTACGCGATCGCCGCGCCGCAGACGATCGGCTGGCTCGCGCGCACCGACATCCCGTTCGCGATCGCGACGCCGGCGGTCATCGCCGCGCAGGCGGTGCTCGCCGACCACGACTTCCGCCGCCGTGTCTTCGACGCCAACCGCGACGGCCGCCGCCAGCTGCTCGATGGTCTCGCCGCGCTCGACCTCGCCGCGCAGCCGAGCCAGACGAACTTCATCCTGTTCGACGCGCCGGTGGCCCCGGCGACGATGCGTGCCGAGCTGCAACGCGTCGGCCTCGTGCTGCCGCAGGTCGACCAGTTCCTGAAGAATTACACGCTGCTCGCCGTCGGCCGCGCCGAGCACAACGCGCAGGTGCTCGACTACCTCGCCCGGCACTGAGCGATGCCGCCGCCGCCGCTGCCCCGACACGCGCCGCCCACCGCCCTCGGGGGCGCGCTCGAGCGCATGCGCGACGCGTACGTGCGGCTCGAGCCCGCCGGGCAGGACACGTGGAACCCGGTGTACGACGAGGCCGAGATGTGGCACCGCACGCGGTTGCTGCACGAGGCCTGCGGCATGCTGCGCCGGCTGCCGCGGCCGCTGCACGAGTTGAAGGTGCTCGACGTCGGCTGCGGCGTCGGCCGCAGTTCGCGGCTGCTGGTCGACCTCGGCGTTCGTCCGTCGCAGCTCGTCGCCACCGACCTGCGCGCCGACGCGCTGGCGCAGGCGCGGTCGAGCAACCCGGCGATCGACTGGCGCCACGTGACCGGGTTCGACGACTGGCCGTCGGAGGCGTTCGACCTCGTCGTCCAATGCACCGTCTTCAGCTCGATTCCCGGCGCCGAAGCGCGGCGCGCGACGGCGGCGCTGATGTCGCGGTCGGCCGGCGACGCGGGCCACGTGCTGTGGTGGGACAGCCGCGTTGCCAACGAGTTCGCCGGCGGCGACGCGCTCGACCCGCGCGAGCTGTTCGCCGACCGCGAGCTGATCGCGATCCGGCGCGTGCCGATGCTGCCGACCACCGACGAGGCGTTGCGGCCGCTGCGCGGCCTGCGCCCGCTGCTCACCGCGTTGCTCGGACCGCTCGGCTACCCGCGCACGCATTGCGTGGCGCTGTTCGGACGGCGCAACACCGGCAAGGGCGGGTTGGCAACGCCACCGGCGCAGTCGGCGGCCGTGGCTCCCGCCGCGTCGCCGCCACCGGCGGCGTCGCCTGTGGTGTCGCCGCCTGCGCCGCCCACGCCGCCGTCGCCGTCGCCGCAGCCGTTGCAGCCGATGCCCGACGCCGGCGCGCCGGCGCACGCGGCACCCGCGGCGGCGCGAGCCGGCGCAGATCCGTCGGCCGCGGCGGTCGATCTGCTGCGCGACCTGCCGGTCCAGCCGGCGGCGCAAGCCGGCCTCACGCTCGGCGCCTGGCAGATGTTTCAGCACCGACCGTTGCTCGAGATCTATGCCGCGTACTACGGCTATCGCGTCGTCGACGCCGACGGCGTGCTGGTGGTCGTGAAGTCGCTACCGCTGCTCGGTGCGATGCGCGCGCAGGTGTACAGCCCGGAGGCGTCGGCAGTCGCCGACTGGCCGCGGCGGCTCGATCGGCTCGCCGTCGGCGAGATGGTCGTGATGACCAATCAACCGGCTTGCGCGGGCTGGCAGTCGGCGAGCGCCGATCTCGTGTCGATGGTCATCGACCTGCGCGGCGACGAGGCGGCACTGTGGGCGCGCTTCGAGCAGAGGGCGCGCACGGCGGCGCGCAAAGGCGAGCGCGCCGGCGTCGAGATCGTCCCGACAACGCAACCCGGCGACTTGCACGACTTCTATGCGGTCGTCCACCGGCTGTCCGACGGCGGCCAGCGGTTTCCGCTGCCGGCGCTCGGCCTGCTCGAAGCGCTGCTCGCCGCCGGCCACGGCACGCTGTACCTCGCGCGGCAGCAGCAGCAGGTGCTCGGCGGCTGCGTCGTGTTGCGCGAGCGCTATGCGCATGCGCTGCTGTCGGGGTTCGATGCGCAGGCCTGCGGCGGCCTGCCGAGCACCCACCTGTACGTGCAGGTGATGCTGCACGAGCAGGCGCACGGCATGCCGTTCCTCGACTTCGGTCCGCACGACGTGCGCACCGACGGCAAGCTGGTGCTCGCCAAGCGCGCGTTCAAGCCGCTGATCGTTCCGGCCTACCGCTACGAGCGGCCCGGCTCCGGCTGGCGGCCACTGGCGTTGACGGCGGCAAAGGAAGCGCGCGCGCTGGCCCTGCGCGCCCAGCGCGTCACCGACGCGGCACGGCCTCGGCCCAGCTCGGCGACGGCGGCGCGAGGTTGACGCGACCGGCGTACGCGTCACGCAACGCGCCGGGCCCCAGCAGCAGCCGCACGGCGCGCCACCACAGCCCCGGCGCCGCCGGGTACAGCCGCAGCGCGCGGGCGAGCGCCCGCCGCGCGTCGGCGGCGCGGCCTTCGACGAGCTCGATCATCGCCAGGTTGCGCAGGTTGAACGCCAACAGCCGCCGCCGCTCGCGCTCGGCCGCGCCGTCGAAACGCCGGGCGTCGAGCAGCCGCACGAGGTCGCGCACCATGTAGCCGGTCAGCGTCGCGCCGTCGGTGTGGCGCATCGACTGCGCATGCCACCGGTAGTTCAGCAGCCGCTCCGGCGTGTACCACGCCGGGTCGCCGCGCTCGAGCAGCCGCAGGAAGACGTTGAACTCGAACGGGTAGATGCCGCCGTAGCCGTCGTCGACCAGGCCGTGGCGCTGCACCCCTCGACTGCGCAGCACCGCCCCCGAGACCGAGAACAGGCCGTGGCGCAGCAGCACGCGTAATGCGTCGGGCATCGGCCCTGCCGGCCGCTCGCGCGACTGGAAGCGGGCGTACTCGTCGGTCCAGTCGGCGCGCACCGCGCCGTCGGCGTCGATGACCTGCTGCCCGCTCTGGAACACCACCGCGGCCGGCGCGGCGTCGAGCGCGGCCACCGCCCGCGCCAGGTAGTCGGGCGCCATCGTGTCGTCGTCGTGCATGAAGCACAGGTACGGCTCGCCGGCGAGTCGCGACACGAAATATCGTCCCTGCGCGTACTCGCCGCCATCGATCGGTTGCAGCACGTACTCGACGCGCGGGTCGTTCAGCGTCGCGAGCCACTCGCGCAGCTCGCGCGCCGCGTCGGGCGTCGTCGGGTTCTCGCTGACGATGACGCGGATGTCGTCGAGGCGCTGCGCGAGCACCGAGAGCACGGTCTCGCGCGCGTAATGCAGCCGGTTGCGCGTCATCACGCCGACCAGCACGCGTGCCATCGCCGGAACCTCCTGTCTTGCCGGCGTCTGCCGTCGCCGCCGGATTCGCGCGCCGGCTACTGCGCAGCGAGAAAGTCGCGGTACCAGGCGATCGCTTCGCGCAGCCCGGCGTCGATGTCGGCTGCCGGCGCCCAGCCGAGCAGCCGGGCCGCCTTGGCCGACGACAGGTACTGGTGCAGGATCTCGCCCGACGCCTCGTTGCGCACGTCGGGCGCGAGGTCGGTGCGCTCCATCAGCTGCAGGATGCGGCGCGTGATGTCGAGCACCGACAGCGGCCGCGCGTAGCCGAAGTTGAACGCCTGGCCGACGACGGCGGGGTCGTCCATCTTCTCGGCCAGCAGCAGGTAGGCACCGACCGCCTCGTCGACGTGGATGTAGTCGCGCAACGGCGAGCCGTCGCTGCGGATCACCGGCCGCTTGCCGGCGAGCACGGTCTTGATCGTTCCCGGGACGATGCGGTTGAAGTTGAGGTCGCCGCCGCCGAACAGGTTGCCGCAACGCGTGATGCACACCGGCAGCCGGTAGGTGTGGTGGTAGGCCAGCGTGATCAGGTCGGCGCAGCTCTTGGACACGTCGTACGGGTGGCGGCCCTGCAGCGGCGCCGACTCGTCGTACGGCAGCACCTCGTGGTCGCCGTAGGCCTTGTCGCTCGACGCGACGACGATGCGCTTGACGGTGCCGTGGCGGCGGCACGCCTCGAGCAGGTTCCACGTGCCTTCGACGTTGGCGCGGAACGTCGAGATCGGGTCGCGGTTGGCGACGCCGACGATTGCCTGCGCCGCGAGGTGGAAGACCGCGTCGACCTCGTACTCGCCGACCGCGCGCTGCAGCGTCTGGATGTCCGACAGGTCGCCGTGGACGACGTTGATGCGGTCGAGCAGGCCGGCGCGGGCGAGCACGCCGTCGTGCACATGGTCGCGAACCAGACCGGTGACGCGAGCGCCGGCGTCGACGAGCGTGCGCGTCAGGTGCGCGCCGAGAAAGCCGGAGCAGCCGGTGACGAAGACCGGGCGGTCGTGCCAGTACGCAGGCGAGAAAGTGGTCATCGCGGGACGGCGGCTGTGAGGGCTCGCGATTCTAGGGATCGCATCCTTCACGTCCGCCGCACCGCGGCCGCTGCCGACCGCGATCGGCCGCAATGCGTCACACGTTCTGCAGCTTGCGTGCGTACAGGTTGTCCCAGACCTTCAGCGACGTCTTCGCCTGGTAGCGGCTGCCCATCAATCCGAGCGACGCGAAAGTCGCGAGGCCTTGCGCCGCGTCGGCCGTCCACAGCGCGAGGTCGAGGTCGGCGATCAACAGCTGCGCCACGCCACGCGCCGACACGCTGTCGAGCAGCGTCGCCTGCTTGCGCAGGTAGCGCTGCTGCAGCGCGACGCTCGTCGTGCGGCCGTACAGCGAGCCGGCGGTCGGCCAACCGCCTTCGACGACGATCATCTTCGGGCCGCCGGCGGGGAGCAGACGGCTGTAGTAGTCGGCGGGGATCTCCTCGGGCAGCGCGAATGCGTAGTGCGGGTACGACGAGAAGCCGAACACCTCGACGAACGGGAAGTCGCGCAGGTCGCCGGCGGTGCCGATGAACGCCGGCTGGCCGGGCATGCGGCCGTGGGCCACTTCGACCTGGATGCTGACCATCAATTCGCCGGCGTAGCCGTCGCGCTTGACCGCAGCGGCGGCGGCCGAGGCGGCGGCGATGACGGCGCCGTAGTACGCCGGCGTCCCGAGCAGCCGCACCGCGTTGCTTTCGGTCGCCAGGCCGAGGACGCTCGGGCGCACCGTACGCGCGATCGCGCGCGCCATCTCGACGAACAGCGCCTGCACGCTCTTTTCGCCGAGGCTGCGACCGAGCGCGCGCAACGCCGGCGGCTCCTCGCCGCGCGACGAGCCGTCACCGGTCTCCATCAGGAACACAACGTCGAAGCCGCGCGACCGCGCGGCGTTGACGAGCGGCATGATCTCGTGGTCGACCAGCGCCTGCGGCGACACGCCGGCGAGCAGCTCGGTCCACGGCAGCTGCTCCTGCAGCACGACGAATTCGCAGCGCCCGCGCATCTTGTCGAGGCAGGCCAGCTGGTCGGCCGCCTCGTGGCGCGGCGGCACGCGACTGAAGCCCATCTTCCAGCTGCGCCCGCGCTTGACGGCCAGCGCCGCCTCTTCGTCGGCGGCGTCGACAACGTCGGCGAGGGCCGCCGCATCGGTGGCGCCGGTCGCACCGGCAGCGTCGGCGGGTTCGACGAGATCGGCGACTTCGGCGTCGCCGCCGCCACCGCATCCGACCAGGGGGGCCGCGGCGAACGCGGCGAGCAATGCACGACGGGTGCCCGATACCGGACGGGCAAGGCCGAGGGTTGGCTTCGACATGGCAGGCCTTTCGGCCCGTGCCGGTCGGCCTTGAACGGCGTTCGGTCAGCAAACGTTGCCGCCGGCAACGATTGCGTCACGGACCGCGCGCTTGCGGGGACCGCTGCGACCGCATCGGCGCGCAGGCTGCGGCTACGATGCCGCGCCCATTTCGGATGCTGTCGTCGGTTCACGATTCAACATGTCCAGATACGCCTTGCGCAAACGCGTGCTCGTGACCGGCGGCGCCGGCTTTCTCGGCTCGCACTTGTGCGACCGCCTGACCGAAGCCGGCCACGATGTGCTGTGCGTCGACAACTTCTTCACGGGAACGAGCGACAACATCGCGGGGCTGCGCGGGCACCCGCGTTTCGAGCAACTTCGTCACGACGTCACGTTTCCGCTGTTCGTCGAGGTCGACGAGATCTACAACCTCGCGTGCCCGGCGTCGCCGGTGCACTACCAGTTCGACCCGGTGCAGACGACCAAGGTCAGCGTGCACGGCGCGATCAACATGCTCGGCCTGGCCAAACGCGTGAAGGCGCGGGTGCTGCAGGCGTCGACGAGCGAGGTCTACGGCGACCCGTCGGAGCACCCGCAGCGCGAGACGTACTGGGGCAACGTCAACCCGATCGGTCCGCGATCGTGCTACGACGAAGGCAAGCGCTGCGCCGAGACGCTGTTCTTCGACTATTGGCGCCAGTACAAGCTCGGCATCAAGGTGGCGCGGATCTTCAACACCTACGGCCCGCGCATGCATCCGAACGACGGCCGCGTCGTGTCGAACTTCATCGTCCAGGCACTCCGCGGCGAGCCGATCACGATCTACGGCGACGGCGAGCAGACGCGGTCGTTCTGCTACGTCGACGACCTCGTCGATGGGCTGCTGCGGCTGATGGGGTCGCGCGACGACTTCACCGGCCCGGTCAACCTCGGCAACCCGGACGAGGTGAAGGTCGGCGACCTCGCCAGACGCATCGTCGACATGACCGGATCGGCGTCGAAGATCGAGTTCCGCCCGCTGCCGCAGGACGACCCGCGCCAGCGCCGGCCCGACATCACGCTGGCCGGCAGCGAACTCGGCTGGTCGCCGAGCGTGCCGCTGGCCGAAGGGCTCGCGAGAACGATCACCTATTTCGAGGAACTGCTGTCGCGCGGCGATGTCGCGCGGCCGCGTCGTGCAGGAGCAGTGTCGTGAAGGTCGTCATCTTGGCCGGCGGGCTCGGCACGCGGCTGTCGGAGGAAACCACCAACAAGCCCAAGCCGATGGTCGAGGTCGGCGGCAAGCCGATGCTGTGGCACATCATGAACATCTACGCCCACCAGGGGTTCGACGAGTTCATCGTCGCGCTCGGCTACAAGGGCGAGAGCATCAAGGAATACTTCCTCAACTACTACGCGATCAACAACGACCTCAGCATCGACCTCGCGACCGGCCAGACGACGATCCACGGCAGCAAGGCGTCGCCGTGGCGCGTGCACCTCGTCGACACCGGCCACAGCACGCAGACCGGCGGCCGGCTGCGCCGGCTGCGCGCGCATCTGAAGGACGAAGAGAGCTTCATGTTCACCTACGGCGACGGCGTCGCCGACATCGACCTGAAGCGACTGCTCGCGTTCCACCGCGAGCACGGCCGGCTGGCGACGGTGACGACGGTGAAGCCGCCGGCGCGCTTCGGCCGCATCGGCTTCGACGGCGACCGCGTCGACGAGTTCTACGAGAAGCCCGAGGACAGCGAGGGCTGGATCAACGGCGGCTTCTTCGTGCTGCACCCGCAAGCGATCGACTACATCGACGCCGACGAGACACCGTGGGAGCGCGAGCCGCTGGTGCGGCTGGCCGCCGACCGGCAGATCATGGGCTATCGCCACGTCGGCTTCTGGTCGTGCATGGACACGTTGCGCGAGAAGAACCTGCTCGAGGAGCTGTGGTCCGGCGGCGTAGCGCCGTGGAAGACCTGGTGACCGCGCGGCGGCGCACGGCGCAGCGCGCCGCCGCGCGACCGCGGCGCCTGTCAGCGCCGCACGAGATGCCGTCCACCGCCGCCGTCGCGGTGCCGTCGATCCTGCTCGTCGGCGCCGGCGCGTTCGGCCGCGAGCATCTGAAAACCTGGCTGGCGCTGCAGGCCGAAGGCCGCGCGCGGCTGGCCGGAGTCGTCGTCGCCAGCGAAGCCGGCGCTGCCGCGGTGCGCCGCGACTTCCCGTCGGTCGCGGTGCACGCCGGGCTCGACGAGGCGCGGCTGCACGGCGTCGACGGCGTCGACATCGCCGCGCCCACGTCGCAGCACGAGGCGTTGGTCGCCGCCTGCTTGCCGCACGCCGACGTGCTGTGCGAGAAGCCGCTGGCGCGCAGCGCCGCCGCCGCGCAGCGGCTCTATCGGCTGGCCGGCCGCCACGGCAAGCGCCTGGCGGTGTGCCACAACTACTTGCGCCACCCGGTCGTCGAGGCGTTGCTCGGCGAACTCGGCGCCACCGCCGCGCCGCCGACGTCGCTGCGGATCACGCTGACCAACCCGACGGCCGCGTTCCGCGACGGCGCTTGTCCGTTCGAGGAATGGCTGCACGCGTTCTACCTGCTGCACGCGTTCACGCCGTCGCGCGTGCGCGCGCTGATCGCGGTGCGCACCGCCAAGGCGGCCGAGGTCGACGTCGCGATGGCCGGCGGACCGCTGGCGCGGTTGTCGATCGGCTGGGCCGGCGCCGAGCGCCGACGCCGCATCGAGCTGCAATGGCCCGACCGCTTGCTGCGCGCCGACCTCGACGACGGCCAGATCCTCGAGCAGCGCCGCGGCGCGTCGGAGCGCCGTCTGTACGGCCGTGGCGCGGTGTCGCTCGGCGCGGTGCTCGGCGATTTCGCCGCCGGCTTGCGCACCCGGCGCGGCGCGAGCGACACGGCGCGCGCGGCCGCCGAGCAGGCCGCGGTGCTCTCGGCGCTGCGCCTGATGGCGCGCTCGCGCGACGCGGCGGCGCCAGCCGAACCCGACGCCGCACCCGCGGCGCCGGCGGCGGCGCCGCGCCACGCCGCGCCGGCGGCGCCGGCGACGCGCCGCGCCGCGCCGCGGCGCGACCGACCGCGTGTCCTCGTCGTTGGCGGCGGCATCTTCGGCGCGACCTGCGCGCTCGAGCTCGCGCGCGACAACGACGTGCTGATCGCCGAGCGCCACGACCGGCTGCTGACCGAAGCGTCCTGGCTGAACCAGTGGCGCCACCATTCCGGCTTCCACTACCCGCGCAGCCTCGAGACGATCGAGGAGGTGCGGGCGTCGAAGGCCGAGTTCGAATCGGTCTACGAAGACACGATCGCGCGCGACGTCGACGCCTACTACGCGGTGTCGGCGCTCGGCTCGGAGATCTCGCGCGAGCGCTACCTTGCGGTGTGCGACCTGCACGGTCTGCGCTACCGCGTCGTCGACCCGCCGCGCGACATCGTCCACCCCGAGAAGCTGCGCGTGTGCCTGCTGACCGACGAGGCGGTGGTGCGCATCGACCGCCTGTCGGCGCGGCTGCTCGACGGCTTGCGGTCGTCGCCGGCGATCGACCTGCGGCTGGCGACGCGGGCGGCCGGCGGCCGGCTGCTCGCCGACGGCCGCAAGAGCGTGCAGCTGCGCGGCCCGGGCGGCGTCGAGACGCAGGTCTTCGACTTCGTCGTCAACGCGACCTACGCGGGCACCAACGAGATCGCGCACTGGTTCGGCTTTCCGCTGCGGCCGATGCGCTTCGATCTGCTGGAAATGGCGGTGTTCGAGATCGACGACGCGCCGCGGTTCATGATGACGATCATCGACGGCCCGTTCACGAGTCTCACGCACACCGGCCAGGGCAACCGCTTCATGCTGTCGCACATCCACCAGTCGATTCTCGCGACGCAGGTCACCGCCGACGGCCGGCCGCCGCGCTGGTCGTCGCCGCGCAGCAATTTCGACGGCCTGCTCGCGCACGGCCGGCGCTACCTGCCGATCCTCGACCGGGCGCGCTTCGTCGAGTCGCGCATCGGCGTGCGCACCGTCGACGCGTTCAGCGAGGATTTCGACGGCCGGCCGACCGTCGTCACCGCGCACGGCTTCGGCTGCTGGTCGGTGCTCGGCGGCAAGATCATCACCGCGGTGACCAACGCGCGCGAGATCGTCGGCGCAGTCGCCGCCGCCGGCGGCCGCGCGCGGTGAAGCCGCGTCCGCGCGACGCTGCTGCGCGTCGCCGGCTGTTGCAGGCCGGCGCGGCGCTGGCGCTGGCGTCGCGCGCCGGCCGCGGACGCGCGCAGCCGGTCGCGGCGACGGTCGACGTCGGCATCGACGCGACGCAGCCGGGCCGTGCGGTCAACCCGCTCGTGCTGGGCAACAACTTCGACTGGACGAACAGCGCCCAGGGCATGTACGTCGACGCGTCGCTCGCCCATCCTCCGGGCTGGCTGGCGCTGGCCGATCGGCTGGCGCCACCCGCGTTGCGCTAC
>CBDUBX010000079.1:0-10216 GCA_965365495.1 uncultured Burkholderiales bacterium | reverse complement strand
CGTAGCCGATGTGCGGCGTGCACACCGCGTTCTCCAGCCGCAGCAGCGGGTGGCCTTGCAGGATCGGCTCGCTGTCGAAGACGTCGACCGCGGCCATCCCCGGGCGGCCGCGGTTCAGCGCCGCGACGAGCGCGTTGTCCTCGATCAGCTCGGCGCGCGACGTGTTGACGAGCAGCGCCGTGGGCTTCATGCGCGACAGCGCGTCCAGCCGCACCAGGCCGCGCGTCGCGTCGTTGAGCCGCAGGTGCAGGCTCAGCACGTCGCTGGTCTCGAAGAACGACTCGCAGCTGTCGGCAATGGCGTGGCCGTCGGCGACGGCGCGCGCGCGCGCCTCGGGGCTGCCCCAGATCTGCACCGTCATACCGAATGCGCGGCCGTAGCCGGCAACGAGGCGGCCGATGCGGCCGTAGCCCCAGATGCCGAGCGTCTTGCCGGCGAGCAACATGCCGATGCCGAAGTTCGGCGGCATCGACGCCGACTTCAGCCCGCTTTGCTGCCACGCGCCGTGCTTCAGGTTGCCGATGTACTGCGGCAGCCGGCGCATCGACGCCATGATCAGCGCCCACGTCAATTCGGCCGGGGCGACCGGCGAGCCCACGCCTTCGGCGACCGCGATGCCGAGCCGTGTCGCCGCCGCGACGTCGATGTGCGGGCCGACGCGGCCGGTCTGCGAGATCAGCTTCAGCTTCGGCAGCTTTTCGAGCAGCGCGCGCGGGAACTGCGTGCGCTCGCGGATCAGCACCAGCACGTCGGCGTCGCGCAGCCGCACCGACAACTGGCCGATGCCTTTGACGGTGTTCGTGAACACCTTCGCGTTGTAGGTTTCGAGCAGCGCGGCGCACGGCAGCTTGCGCACTGCGTCCTGGTAGTCGTCGAGAATGATGATGTTCATGGCGTGGGGCGGCGATTCTGCCCTGTGGTCGCGGGTGGCCTAGCATCGGCGCGGTCAGCAATCCGAGGAGAAGGCCGATGTCGCTGTCCATGCATTCCGTTGCCGTACCGGCGTTCGAGCGCACGCTCGCGTCGATGCTCGTCTGGCTCGACCGCGCGCAGGCGCACGCCGACACGCGGCACTTCGCCGCCGACAACTATCTGGTGCTGCGGCTCGCGCCCGACATGCTGCCGCTGGTGCGCCAGTTCCAGATCGCGACCGACACCGTCAAGGGCTGCCTCGCGCGCCTGGCCGGCGTCGATGCGCCGAAGTGGGACGACACCGAATCGACGGTCGACGAGGTGCGCGCGCGGTTGCGCCGCGCGATCGACTACGTCGCGACGTTCGACGCCGCGCGCATCGACGGCAGCGAATCGCGCGACATCTCGGTGCCGACGCGCGGCGGCGAGCCGTTGCGCTACACCGGCGAAAACTATCTGAGGCAGTTCGTGTTGCCGAACTTTTACTTCCACGCGACCGTCGCCTACGCGATCCTGCGCAACGCCGGCGTCGAGCTCGGCAAGAAGGACTTCCTCGGTCGGTGACCGTCGCGCCGCGCGGCTGCGGCGCGGCGCGCAGCGACGCGGCGGCGGCCGACGCTCAGCGCGCGCGGTCGCGGCCGTCGCTGTCGTCGGCCGCAGCGACGCGCTCGCTCTTGGCGCGCGCGGTCTTCGGCGGTTTCGACTTCGCGCGCGCGGTTTTCACCGACGGCTGCTTCGCGCCCGCGACCTTCGACGCCCGCGGCTTCGTGGTCGCCAGCTTGTTCGACGCGCCGGACTTCGACCGCGCGACCTTGGACGCTGCGCGCGGGGTCGACTTCGACGTTGCAGCGGCGACGCGCGGCTTCGCCGACCGGGCAGCGGCAGTGCGCACCGGCGCAGACGGCACCAGGACGACGACGCGCGTCCCCGGCGCGAACCGCGCCCGCGTCGACACGCCGTTCCACTTCGCGACCGCGGCCGTGGCGACGCGATAGCGCCGCGCGACCGCCGCCACCGATTCACTTTTCTTGCCGACGCGGTGCGTCACGCGCCTCAGCGGCGGCGTGTCGGGCGCCAACGCCATCGTTGCGTGGTCGGCGAGGTGGCCGTCGACGTCGTCGCCGTGGGCTTCGCCGCGCGGCACGAGCAGCGTCGACCCGGCCTTGATCAGCATCCGTGCCGGGATGCCGTTGACCGCGCGCAGCTCGGCCTCGTCCATGCCGACGAGTTCGGCCGCGGCAGCGGGCTTCAGCGTGCGCGGCGCGACCCACGCGGTCCAGCTCGCCAGCGGGCCGCGTTCGAGCGCCAGGTCGCGCACGAAGCGGTTTGCGTTGTCGTAGGGCAGCAGCACCTGCGGCGTGCCGGCGGCCAGGATCACCGGCTTGCGGTGCTGCGGATTCAGCGACTGGAACTCCTCGACGGTCAGCCCGGCCAGCCGCGCGGCGAGCGCGACGTCGATGTCGCGCTCGATCACGACGCTGAGGAAGTACGGGTGGTCCTGCAGCTCCGGCAGCGTGAGCCCGAAGTCGTCGGGCCGCGCGACGAGGTTCTTCACCGCCTGCAGCTTGGGCACGTAGTTGCGCGTCTCGTCGGGCATGCGCAGGGTCGAGTAGTCGGTCGGCAAGCCGGCGCGCCGGTTGCGCTCGATCGCCCGCTGCACGCTGCCCTGGCCCCAGTTGTAGGCCGCGAGCGCGAGGTGCCAGTCGCCAAACTGCGCGTGCAGCCGCTGCAGGTAGTCGAGCGCGGCGCGTGTCGACGCGAGCACGTCGCGCCGGTCGTCGCGAAAGACGTTCTGCCGCAGGTCGAAGTCGCGCCCCGTCGCCGGCATGAACTGCCACATCCCCGACGCCTTGGCCGACGACACCGCCTGCGGGTTGAACGCGCTTTCGACGAACGGCAGCAGCGCGAGCTCGGTCGGCATGCCGCGCGCTTCGAGCTGCTGGACGATGTGGAACAGGTAGCGGCTGCCGCGCGTGGCCATGCGCTGCACGTAGTGGGGCTGGCCGGCGTAGTAGCGCTCCCACTTGTGCACGCGCTCGTCGTCGAGATCGGCCATCGCGAAGCCGCCGCGCAGCCGGTGCCACAGGTCGCGCGGCGCGATGTCCTGCGCCGGGTCGATGTGCGCGCGGGTCTGCGCTTCGTGCGCGAGCGCAGCGTCGATGTCGGCCTGGGCGACGCCGGGTGCGACGAGCGCGGGCTGCGCGGCGCTGGCTGGCGCGGCCGGCGCGTCCACGGCGGCGATGGGACCGTCGATACGCGCCGTGTCGGCTGCCGGCAGCCCGGCGCAACCGCCGAGCGCGACGGCGGCGATCACGGCGGCGCTTGTGCGGAGTGGTCGATCGACGGTGCAAGAACGTGGGGCAAGCCACGACGAAAAGAAGGTCACGCAGCGGGCGCGTCGGGCGGACGGCGGGCTCATCGGTAGTGGTTCTTCCATTCACGCAGCGTGGCGAAAACGGCCACCGGGTCGGTGGCAGCAGCGTTGCGCGACCGCGCCGCAGCGGCGACGGCCGGCACGGTGCAGCGCAGGAACGGGTTGATCGCAAGCTCGCGCTCGATCGTCGACGGCAGCGTCGGCCGGCCCGACTCGCGCCAGGCGACGCACGCCGCCTCGTAGGCCGCGCGGTCGGCATTGTCGGGCTCGACCGCACCGGCGAAGCGCAGGTTGGCCAGCGTGTATTCGTGGGCGCAGCACACGCGCGTGTCGCCGGGCAGCGCCGAGAGCTTGGCGAGCGACGTGTGCAGCTGCTGCGCGGTGCCGCCGAGCAGCCGGCCGCACCCGCCCGAGAACAGCGTGTCGCCGCAGAACAAGAGCGGCGCGGCGGCGTCGTCGGCCTGCACGAACGCGATGTGGCCGCGCGTGTGGCCGGGCACGTCGATCACGCGAAACGGCGTGCCGAGCACGTCGATGCAGTCGCCTTCGACGACCGCGCGGCACGGTTGCGGCACTGCTTCGTGCGCCGGACCGACGACGTCGCCGACGAGCCGCGGCCGCAGCGAGTCGACGCCGCCGACGTGGTCCGGGTGGCCGTGCGTCAATAGAATCGCCGCGAGCTCGAGGCGCTGTTCGTCGAGGGCCGCCTGCACCGGGGCCGCATCGCCCGGGTCGACGACGACGGCGCGCGCGCCATCGTGCAACATCCAGATGTAGTTGTCTGCGAAGGCGGGCAGGGCAAGCAGATCCATATGGCGCAGGCGGCGGCGATTATAGAGTTGGGGCACTGGTTGCAGACCCCTCCCGGCGTCTATCTGCTGGCCTGGGAACTGCAGCATCTGGACGACGCGGTCGTCGACGCTTTCGGCTATCACGCGCTGCAGCTCGGCCTGCCCGAAGTCGACGCGCTGCGCGCTAACCGCATGCCGCACCGGTGGGTGGCGTGCGATGCAGCGTTGCCGGCCGCCAGCGCCGACGTGCCGCGCACCGCGGTGGCGTTGCAATGCGCAGTCGACGCGCTGCCGTTTCCGAACGCGAGCATCGACCTCGTCGTGCTGCCGCACACGCTCGAGCTCGCCGCCGACCCGCACCAGACGCTGCGCGAAGTCGAACGCGTGCTGGTACCCGAGGGCCGCATCGTCGTCGCGGGCTTCAACGCCGCGAGCCTGTGGGGGCTGCGCCAGCGCGCCGGCCGCGTGCGCCAGGGGCTCGGTCTCGCGCGGCACAAGCCGCTGTACCTGCCCCGCAACGGCGAGTTCATCGGCTACTGGCGGCTGCGCGACTGGCTGCGCCTGCTGGGCTTCGAGCTCGAAGGCGGCCGATTCGGCTGCTGGCGGCCGGCGTTCGCGAGCGACGCGTGGCTGGCGCGGTCGGCGTGGATGGACCGCGTCGGCGAACGCTGGTGGCCGGTGCTCGGAGCGGTGTACTTCCTCGTCGCCGTGAAGCGCGTGCGCGGCATGCGCTTGGTCGGCCGAGTGCGTCACGAACGGCGCAAGGTGCACGCTGCGCCGGCGGTCGTCGCCAACCGCCAGCGCGAGCTCGTCGAGCTCGAGCGCTGACGCCACAGGCGCAGCGTGAGCGACGTCGTGATCTACGCCGACGGTGCGTGCCGCGGCAACCCCGGGCCGGGCGGTTGGGGCGCGTGGCTGAAAAGCGGCAAGCACGAGAAGGAGTTGTTCGGCGGCGAAGCGGCGACGACCAACAACCGCATGGAGCTGACCGCGGTGATCGAGGCGCTGGCCAGCCTGAAGCGGCCGAGCACGGTGACGATCTACACCGACAGCGAGTACGTGAGGAACGGCATCACGACGTGGATCCACGGCTGGAAGGCGCGCGGCTGGAAGACCGCGGCCAAGACGCCGGTGAAGAACGTCGAGCTGTGGCAGCGGCTCGACGCGCTGAACGCCGCGCACGACGTGCAATGGCGCTGGGTGCGCGGCCATTCGGGCGACCCCGGCAACGAGCGCGCCGACGCACTGGCCAACCGCGGTGTCGACAGCGTCCGCCCGTGACGACCCCGCGCGCACGCGATGGCACGCCGCTGGCTACAGTTCGCCGCTCCGTCCGCCGTTCCGAGACCGTCGTTTGAAGCCTTTGCACACCGCTGTCGCCGTCGTCGGCATTGCTGCCGCGGCCGCGCTCGCTTGGTGGTGGCAGCAGCAGCCGACCGCAGCGCGCGAAGCCGCGGGCACGGTTGCGACGCCGGAGAACGCCGCACTCCGCGGTCGCGCCGGCGGCGGCGGCGGGCCGGTGACGGTCGAGGTCGCGCGCGCCGAGCGCGCAACCGTGGCCGACGACGTGCACGCGGTCGGTTCGCTGAAGTCGGCGCGCGGCGTGATGCTGCGCCCCGAGGTCGGCGGCCGCGTCGCCCGGTTGGGGTTCACCGAGGGCGGACGCGTGCGTCGCGGCCAGGTTCTGGTGCAGCTCGACGACACGCTGCAGCAGGCGCAACTCCAAGAAGCGCAGGCGCAGGCGTCGATCGCGCGCACCAACCTCGAACGCAGCCGCGAGCTCGTCGCACAAGGCTTCGTCAGCCAGAGCGCGGTCGACCAGAACGCCGCCGCGCTCGCGGTCGCCGAGGCACAGGTCGCGCTGGCGCGCGCGCAGGCCGCGCGGATGCGCGTCGTCGCGCCGTTCGACGGCACCGCCGGGCTGCGCGCGGTCAACGTCGGCGACTACGTCCGCGACGGCGCCGACCTCGTCGCCGTCGAAGACCTCGACGCGCTGCAGGCGCAGTTCGCGCTGCCCGAGCGCTACGTCGGCCGGCTGCGGCCGGGCCAGCCGGTGGAGGTGACCGTCGACGCGCTGCCGGGCCAGCGCTTCGACGGCCGCGTGCAGGCTTTCGACGTGCAGGTCGCCGCCGACGGCCGCGCGCTGCAGGTGCGCGCCGAGGTGGGCAACGCCGGTGCACGGTTGAAGCCGGGGATGTTCGCGCGCGTCCGCGTCGTGTTCGCGCAGCGCGACGACGCGGTCGTCGTCCCCGAAGAGGCGCTCGTCCCCGAAGCCGGTCGCCAGCTGCTGTTCAAGGTCGTCGACGCCGCCGGCGGCGGCAAGGTCGCGCAGCGGCTCGCCGCCGACGTCGGGCTGCGGCTCGAAGGCCGCGTCGAGATCGTCGCCGGGATCGCCGCCGGCGACGCGGTCGTCACTGCCGGGCAGGCGCGGTTGCTGCGCGGCGGCGAGTCGCAGCCGGTGCGCGTGGTGCAGGTCGGCGCGGCGGCGTCCGGCGCGTCGGCGGCGGCGGCGCCGTCGGCCGCGTCGGTTCATGGCGCTACGCCGCGGCCGCCGACGGCCGCGCGCACGGCGACGGTCCAGCCCTGACGGCTCGCGGAGGTCCGCACGATGCGCCTGTCGGAAACGTCGATCCGCCGCCCGGTGCTGGCCAGCGTGATGTCGCTGCTCGTCGTGCTCGTAGGGCTGGTGTCGTTCGACCGGCTGAGCCTGCGCGAGTACCCGCGCATCGACGAGCCGCTGGTCAGCGTGCGCACCGACCTGGTCGGCGCGTCGGCCGAGGTCATCGAATCGCAGGTGACGAAGCCGCTGGAGGACTCGATCGCCGGCATCGACGGCGTCGACATCATGACGTCGGTGTCGCGCACCGAGCGCAGCCAGATCACGGTGCGGTTCAAGCTCAGCAAGGACCCGGACACCGCGGCCGCCGAGGTGCGCGACCGCGTGTCGCGGGTGCGCGGCCGCTTGCCCGATGCGGTCGACGAGCCGGTGATCTCCAAGGTCGAGGCCGACGCGACGCCGACGATCTGGCTGGCCTACATCAGCGAGGAGCTGACCCCGCTCGAGCTGACCGACCTCGTCAACCGCATCGTCAAGCCGAGGCTGCAGACCGTCGTCGGCGTCGCCGACGTCAGCATCGGCGGCGACCGCGCGTTCGCGATGCGGATCTGGCTCGACCCCGACCGGCTCGCCGCGTACGCGCTGACGGTGCAGGACGTCGAGGACGCGCTGCGCCGGCAGAACCTCGAAGTGCCGGCCGGCCGCATCGAAAGCCGGCAGCGCGAGTTCAGCGTCACCGCGCGCACCGACCTGAACACCGTGGCGCAGTTCGAGCAGATCGCGCTGAAGACGACCGGCGGCTACACCGTGCGGCTGCGCGACGTCGCGCGCGTCGAGGAGGCGGCGGCCAGCGAGCGCAGCCGGGTGCGGCTGAACGGCGTGCCGTCGATCTCCACCGGGATCATCCGCAACGCCACCGCGAACCCGCTGGAAGTGGCCGACGGCGTGCGCGCGGTGATGCCGCAGATCCAGCGCGACCTGCCGCCGTCGGTGACGGTCGTGCAGGCCAACGACAACTCGGTGTTCATCGATCGATCGATCAAGGCCGTCTACACGACGGTGGCCGAGGCGGTGGTGCTCGTCGCGCTCGTCGTGTTCGTGTTCCTGCGCACGCTGCGCGCGTCGGTGATCCCGCTGGTGACGATTCCGGTGAGCCTGATCGGCGCGTTCGCGCTGATCGCGATCTTCGGCTTCACGATCAACACGCTGACGCTGCTGGCGCTGGTGCTGGCGATCGGCCTCGTCGTCGACGACGCGATCGTCGTCCTCGAAAACGTCTTCCGCCACATCGAAAGCGGGCTCGAGCCGTTCCAGGCGGCGATCAAGGGCGTGCGCGAGATCAGCTTCGCGGTCGTCGCGATGACGCTGACGCTGGCGGCGGTGTTCGCGCCGCTGGCGTTCACGCCGGGGCGCACCGGGCGGCTGTTCGGCGAATTCGCGCTGACCCTCGCCGGCGCGGTGCTGGTGTCGGGCTTCGTCGCGCTGACGCTGACGCCGATGCTGTGCAGCAAGCTGCTGCGCCACGAGCCGAACCCGGGGCGCTTCGACCGCTTCATGGAGCGCGTGCTCGTCGCCACCGCCGGCGGCTACGCCCGGGCGCTGCGCTGGAGCCTGGCGCGGCGCTGGCTCGTCGTGGCGGTGATGCTCGCCGCCGCCGCCGGCAGCGCGTGGCTGTTCGTCACCGCGAAGAGCGAGCTCGCACCGATGGAGGACCGCGGCGTGATCATCGCGCCGGTGCGCGCGCCCGACGGCGCGACGCTCGAATACACCGCGCGCTACCTCGACGCGCTCGACGCGATCGCCGCGCAGTACCCCGAGTTCGACCGCCGCTTCATGTTCCTCGGCGGCGGCGTCGTGTCGCAGGCGACCGCGGTGCTGCGCACCGTCGACTGGACCGAACGCGACCGCACGACGCAGGAAATCGCCCGCGACATGCTGCCCAAGCTCGGCGCGTTGCCCGGCATCAGCGTGTTCCCGACGACACCCCCGAGCCTCGGCCAGGGGTTTCGTTCGCGGCCGCTGGAATTTGTCGTCGTCAGCAGCGACAGCTACGCCAACATGGCGCGCGCCAGCCAGTCGCTGATCGAGGAGATGCAGACCAACCCGGGCATCGTCCAGCCCGACAGCGACCTGCAGCTGAACAAGCCCGAGATCTTCATGGACGTCGACCGCGCCCGCGCCGCCGACCTCGGCGTGTCGGTCGACTCCGTCGCCCGCGCGGTCGAGACGATGCTCGGCGGTCGCGTCGTCACGCGCTACAAGCGCGACGCCGAGCAGTACGACGTGATCGTTCAGACGACGGCCGGCGAGCGGACGACGCCCGAGGACATCGAACGCATCTTCGTCCGCGGCCGCAACGACGCGATGGTGCCGTTGTCGTCGCTGGTCGTGGTGCGCGAAGCGGTGAGCCCACGCGAGCTGAACCACTTCAACCAGCGGCGCTCGGTGACGATCACCGCCAACCTCGCGCCCGACTATTCGCTCGGCGAGGCGCTGGCGTTCATGAACGACGCCGCGTCGCGCGTGCTGCCCGAGGGCTATGCGACCGAACTCGCCGGCGTGAGCCGCGAATTCCGCGATTCGTCGGGGTCGCTCGCCATCGTGTTCGTGCTCGCGCTGGTGTTCATCTTCCTCGTGCTCGCGGCGCAGTTCGAGAGCTTCGTCGACCCGTTCGTGATCCTGTTCGCGGTGCCGCTGTCGATGGTCGGCGCGCTCGGCGCGCTGCACCTCAGCGGCGGCACGATCAACGTCTACTCGCAGATCGGGTTGATCACGCTCGTCGGGCTGATCACGAAGCACGGCATCCTGATCGTCGAGTTCAGCAACCAGCTGCGCCAGCAGGGGCGGCCGACGCTCGACGCGGTCGTCGAGGCGGCGAGCCTGCGGCTGCGACCGATCCTGATGACCACCGGCGCGATGGTGCTCGGCGCGCTGCCGCTGGCGCTGGCGTCGGGCGCCGGTGCCGAGAGCCGGCAGCAGATCGGCTGGGTGATCGTTGGCGGCATGTCGGTCGGCACGGTGCTGACGGTGTTCGTCGTGCCGACGATCTATTCGCTGCTCGCGCGCAAGGGCGTTCCAGGCGAGATCACGACCCGTGCCGACGACGCCGTCGCCGGGCACGCGCCGCCGGTGCGGTAGTCGGCGGCGCGGCGCCGGGGTCGATCAGCCGGCGTCGACCGGCAGCAGGGCGATCCGCGCGCGCTGCGCCTGCAGCGTCGCGCCGAGCAGAGCGGCGGCACCGTGCACCGCGTCGATCGTCGGCGTCGGCGTGGCGGTGATCCGCGCCAGCTCGACGACGGCGCCCAGCAGCGCCTGCAACTCGGTCTCGCGCCCGGCCTCGACGTCCTGCAGCATCGACGTCTTGTGCGCGCCGACCGCCTCGGCGCCGGCGATGCGCTGGTCGACGTCGATCTTGAACGCGACGCCGAGCTTCTCGGCCACCGCCTGCGCCTCGGTCATCATGCGCCGCGCGGTCTCGCGCGTGCCGCAATGGCGGCAGATCTGCTCGAGCGTCGCGTGGGTCAGCGCGGACAGCGGGTTGAACGCCAGGTTGCCCCACAGCTTGACCCAGATCTCGCTGCG
>CBDUBX010000078.1:0-10250 GCA_965365495.1 uncultured Burkholderiales bacterium | reverse complement strand
TCGAGGCGATGACGCTGGCCGAGCGGATGATCGTGATGAACGCCGGCCGCATCGAGCAGATCGGCACCCCCGAGCAGGTCTACGGCACGCCGGCGTCGACCTTCGTCGCCGGCTTCATCGGCAGCCCGCCGATGAACATGCTGCACGGCGTCGCCGACGGCACGCGGTTCAGCGTCGGCGACGGCAGCGCTGTGGCGACGACGCTGGCGCTGCCGGCGGCCGCGCCGCGCGACGGGCGGCTGACGCTCGGCGTGCGCCCCGAGCACGCCGAATGGCGCGACGGCGGCGGCTGGCCGCTGCGCGTCGAACTGCTCGAGATGCTCGGCGCCGAGCGGCTCGTCTACGGGCGCCTCGGCGCCGCGGCGTTCACGCTGCGCATCGAAGGCACGCAGCCGCCGCCGCGCGCCGACACCACGATCGGGCTGCACGTCGACCCCGCGCACCTGCACTGGTTCGACGCGTCGACCGGCCAGCGCGTGTGATTGCCGGCGCGTCGAAGCACGACGACGACTGGCCGCTGCCGCGCTGGATCGCCCATCGCGGCGCCGGCCGGCTGGCGCCCGAGAACACGCTGGCGGCGTTTCGCGTCGGCGCCGGGTTCGGGTACCGAGCGTTCGAGTGCGACGTCAAGCTCAGCGCCGACGGCGTGCCGTTCCTGCTGCACGACGCCGACCTCGAGCGCACGACGTCGGGCCACGGCATCGCCGGGGAGCGGCCGTGGTCGGAGCTGTCGCGGCTCGACGCCGGTAGCTGGCACTCGCGCGGGTTTGCCGGCGAGTCGCTGCCGACGCTACAGGCGATTGCGCGCTTCGTGCAGCGCAACGGCCACGCGCTGAACGTCGAGATCAAGCCGACGCCGGGCACCGAAACGCCGACCGGCCAAGCGGTCGCCGCGGCGTGCGCCCGGCTGTGGGCCGGCGCCGAACGGCCGCCGCTGCTGAGCTCGTTCCGCCCGGAGGCGCTGCGGGGCGCGCGCGGGGCGGCGCCCGATCTGCCGCGGGCGCTGCTCGTCGACACGCTGTGGGACGGCTGGCTCGATGTCGCGACGTCGCTCGACTGCGCCGCGGTCGTCGCCAACCATCGCCTGCTCGACGCCGCGGTCGTCGCGCAGGTGCGCGGCGCCGGTTTGCGCTTGCTGTGCTACACGGTCAACGAGGTCGCCGACGTCGAGCGCGTGCTCGCGCTCAGCGTCGACGGCATCATCACCGACGCCGTCGACCGTCACGCTCCAGCCTGCGCGGCCGGCGAGCCACCGCGGATCACGACCGATAGTCGGCGTTGATCCGCACGTAGTCGTACGACAGGTCGCAGGTCCAGACCTGCGCCGTCGCCGCGCCGCGGTGCAGGTCGACGCGCACCGTGATCTCGGCCTTCTTCATCACTCGCTGGCCGTCTTCTTCGCGGTAGCCGGGGTGGCGGCCGCCGGCGCGCACGACGTGGACGTCGTCGAGGAACAGGTCGATGCGGCCCTGATCGAGGTCGCCGATGCCGGCGTAGCCGACCGCAGCGAGGATCCGCCCGAGGTTGGGGTCGCTCGCAAAGAACGCCGTCTTGACGAGCGGCGAATGGGCGATCGCATACGCGGCGCGCCGGCACTCGGCGACGTCGCGGCCGCCGTCGACCTGCACCGTGATGAACTTGGTCGCTCCTTCGCCGTCGCGAACGATCGCCTGCGCCAGCTGCTCGCACACGGCGACGACGGCGTCGCGCAACGTCCGTCCGGCCGGCGTGTCGACGTCGGCGATCGGCGCGTGGCCGGCGCGCTGCGTCGCGATCAGCACGAACGAGTCGTTGGTCGACGTGTCGCCGTCGATCGTGATGCGGTTGAAGCTGTGGTCGGCGGCGTCTTCGACGAGCCGCTGCAGCAGCGCCGGCTCGACCGCGGCGTCGGTGGCGACGAACGCGAGCATCGTTGCCATGTCGGGCCGGATCATGCCGGCGCCCTTGGCGATGCCGGTGACGCGGACCGGACGGCCCTCGATGTCGACGCAGCGCGACGCCGCCTTCGGCACCGTGTCGGTGGTCATGATGCCGGCGGCGGCCGCTGCCCAAGCCGCGCCGTCGGACGGCGCCAGCGCCTGCACGAGCGCCGGCAGCGCGGCCTCGATGCGCTCGACCGGCAGCGTCTCCATGATCACGCCGGTCGAGAACGGCAGCACTTGCGCCGCATCGATGCCGAGCGGCTGCGCCGCGGCGTCGCAGCTGCGGCGCGCGCGTTCGAGGCCGTCGACGCCGGTGCCGGCGTTGGCGTTGCCGGTATTGACGAGCAGCGCGCGGATGCCTTGCGCGCCGGCGAGGCGCTCGCGACACAGCTGCACCGGCGCCGCACAGAAGCGGTTCGACGTGAACACGCCGGCGACCGCCGCGCCCTCGTCGAGTGCGAACAACACGAGGTCGCGCCGGTCGGCCTTGCGGATGCCGGCCATCGCCGCGCCGATGCGCATCCCGGCGATCGGCTGCAGCGCCGCGGGGTCGGGAGGGTTCAGCTCGACGGCCATGGTTCACGGGTTCATGAGGCGCCCCGAGGGGGCGGGTTCGACGACGGCGCCAGCCGTGTCGCCGCACCGTGCCTGGCGAGCGGCGGCGCATTCTAGGCAGCCGGGCGGCCGTGTTCACCGGCGGCATTGCACGCGTTTTGCAGTCCCCCGATTCGAGGGTGGTGCAGGCTGCCCCCGGGTAAGTTCGCTGGAAGGCGTTCGACCAAGGGATTAGCTTGCGCCGCTTGGCCCGCCGCAGAGCGTCACCCGCGCTGCGGCGGCAACGTGTTTCGACAACATCGAGGACCACGCCAGATGAAACATCCATTGCCCCGGCTGCTCGCCGCTGTCGCGTCCGCCGCCTGTATCGGCTCGGCCGGTGCGGCGACGATCACCTTCGACGATCTCGAGCCGTCGCCCTTTGCCACAGGGATGCCGTTCCTGTTCGACGGCGACGAGTTCTATCAGTCGGGGTTCTGGTTCGCGCCGTTTTCGAACGCCGACGAGGCCGAGCCGGGCGACTTCGTTGGCGCGATCGTCGACGGCAGCGACGTCGCGAGCACCTGCTTCAGCGTCGCCTGCCCGACGAACAACGCGACGAGCTTCTACGCGTCGGTCAACGACGGCGTGCTGATGTTCGGCACCGAGAGCGGCTTGCCGTTCACGGTTCAGGGCGTGTCGGCGAGCTTCCTCGGCGCCAGCGGCGTGCCGACGGTCACCGTGCCGGGGCTGCTGCGCGCCCAAGGGGTGCGCGCCGACGGCGGCGGCTCGGTCACGACGACGGTGCTGCTGCCGGGGCCGACCGCGGGCAACTACGCGTTCACCGACTTCACGTTCGAGGAACCGTTCGCCCAGACCGAATTCGCGCTCGTCTTCTTCTACGGCTTCGCCTGCGACGCCGGCGGCAGCTGCAGCGCGTTCTCGACGAACCGCGGCCAGTTCGCGATCGACAACCTGCTCGTCACCGCGATCCCCGAACCGTCGCAATGGGCCTTGCTGGGGCTGGGCCTCGCCGCGATCGGCGGCTGGCAGCGCCGCACGCGCCGCAGCGCCTGACGCCCCCAGCCACCAGGAGTACCCCCATGAAACTGCTTCCTGCATCGCTGGCAGCGATGGTCGTCGTCGGCGCGCTGTCGGGCACGGCACTGGCCGCCGAAGCCCGCCGCACCTACATCGTCCAACTCGCCGCCGAGCCGGCGGCCAGCTACAGCGGCGGCGTCGCCGGCTACGCCGCGACCCAGCCGGCACCGGGTGCGCGCTTCAGTGCACGTGCGGCGTCGGTACAACGCTACCTGCGCTACCTCGACGCGCAGCAGAAGAGCGTCGCGGCGCTGGTCGCCAAGGCGCCGATCGTCGCGCGCTACCACACCGTCTACAACGGCTTCGCGGCGTTGCTCACCGACGCCGAGGCCGCGGCGCTGCGCGCCAGCCCGAAGGTCGTCGCCGTGCACGTCGACGAACGGCGCCAGTTGCACACGGTGTCGACGCCCGAGTTCCTCGGCCTCACCGGTGCCGACGGCGTCTGGAACAAGACCGTCGACGGCATTCCGCTGCGCGGCGAGGACATCGTCGTCGGCATCATCGACGGCGGCGTCTGGCCCGAGAACCCGGCCTACGCCGACCGCGTCGATGCGGGCGGCCGGCCGGTCTTCACCGGCGGCTCGCTGGCCTACGACGCGCCACCGGCCACGTGGTCGGGCACCTGCGTCGGCGGCGAGGGCTTCGACCCGGCCAAGCACTGCAACAACAAGTTGATCGGCGCGCGTTTCTACAACGCCGGCTTCCTCGCGTCGGGTCTGCCGAAGCACTGGAGCGAGTTCTACTCGCCGCGCGACTCGGTCGGCGGCCCGCTCGCCCACGGTGGCCACGGTTCGCACACGTCGTCGACCGCCGCCGGCAACTGGGGCGAGCCGAACATCGTCGACGGCGTCAACATGGGCATCGGCTCGGGGATCGCGCCGCGCGCGCGCGTCGCTTCGTACAAGGTCTGCTGGACCTACGACGACGCAACCGCCACCGACGGCACCGCCAGCCGCAACAGCTGCTGGACCTCCGACAGCGTGTCGGCGATCGACCGCGCCGTGGCCGACGGCGTTCAGGTGATCAACTATTCGATCAGCGGCAGCCAGACGAGCGTCAACGACCCGGTCGAGCAGGCCTTCCTGCGCGCCGCGACGGCCAACGTGTTCGTCGCCGTTTCGGGCGGCAATGCCGGCCCGGCCAACGCGGTCGCGCACGTCAGCCCCTGGCTGACGACGGTGGCGGCATCGACCCACGACCGCCTGCTCGCCGCCGATGTCACGCTCGGCGACGGCACCAAGTACACCGGCGCGTCGGTCAACACGACGGCGCTGCCGCAGACGCCGCTGATCCGCGCCGAGGACGCCGGCTTGCCCGGCGCCAACGCCGACGCGGTGCGGCTGTGCTTCCTGCCGTCGCAGCTCGACCCTGCCAAGGTCGCCGGCAAGATCGTGATCTGCACGCGCGGTACCAACGCCCGCGTCGACAAGAGCCAGGCAGTCGAGGACGCCGGCGGCGTCGGCATGATCCTCGCCGACAACGGCGCCGGCCTCGTCGCCGACGTGCACGCGGTGCCATCGGTGCACGTCGACGCAGCGGCCGGCGCGGCGATCAAGAACTACGCCGTCACGGTGGCGTCGCCGACCGCGGCGATCGGCACGTTCTACAACGCCCGCAAGCCGGCGCCCATCATGGCCGACTTCTCGTCGCGCGGGCCGAACCAGGGCGACGCGAACATGCTGAAGCCCGACGTCACCGCTCCGGGCGTCGACATCATCGCCGGGGTCTCGCCCGACCTCACGCCGGCGCAGCGCGACGCGGTTGCGGCGGGCACGTTCGCGCCGCTGCCCGAGTGGCTGCCGTACCAGGGCACGTCGATGGCGGCGCCGCACGTCGCCGGGGTCGCCGCGCTGCTGCGCCAGTGGCGTCCGGCGTGGACGCCGGCGGCGATCAAGTCGGCATTGATGACCACCGCCTACGACACGCTGAACGACGGCCTGCCGGGGGCGCAGAACGGCCGCCTGCCGTGGGCACAAGGCGCCGGGCACATCGACCCGCGCAAGGCGCTCGACCCCGGCCTGGTCTACGACGCGGCCAAGGTCGACTTCATCCGCTACCAGTGCAAGGTCAACCGCGCGGCGGTCGTCCCGGCATCCGACTGCACGACGTACGGCGCGCTCGACGAGACCTACAACTACAACCTGCCGAGCATCACGGTGGGCGCGGTCGTCGGCTCGACGACGGTCACGCGCCGCGTGCGCAACGTCGGCTCGTCGCCGGCCACCTACAACGCGACGGCGACGCTGCCAGGGTTCACCGTCGTGGTCACGCCGGCAACGTTGACGCTGTCGCCGGGGCAAAGCGCCACCTTCACCGTAACGCTGACCCCCGCCGGCGTGGCCGACGGGCAATGGAGCTACGGCTCGCTGGTGTGGAACGACGGCGTCCACGTCGTGCGCAGCCCGCTGACGGCGCGCACCGGCAAGACCATCAACGCGCCGGCGCAGGTCACCGGCACCACCGTCTCGGGGTCGCGGCTGATCACGATCGGCACCAACTTCTCGGGGCGCCCGTCGGCCGACAGCGGGCTGAAGGACGTCGTGATGCTGCCGACCGCATCACTGACGCCGTCGCCGCTGTCGTCGGCGGCGCTGCGCACGGCGTGCACGGCCGGCACCGATACCGCGTCGATCAAGGTCTACCCGGTGACGGTGCCGGAGAACACGATCGTCGCGCGGTTCGAGCTGCGCAACCAGGACACCGGCGCCACCGGCGACGACAACGACCTCGCGATCGTCGGCCCCGGCAGCACGTGGGTGTACTCGGGCAACGAAGCGTCGAACGAGGCGGTGCAGATCGCCAGCCCGGCGGCCGGCGAGTACAAGGTCTGCGTGCTCGCCTACGCCGGCGCGGCGACGATGACGCACCGCTTGTCGACGTGGGTCGTCACCACCGCCGATGCGACGCCGCGGTTGCGCGTCGCGCTGCCCGGCGTCGTCTATTCGGGCAGCACGGCCACGGTCGGCGTGGCGTGGAACGGGCTGAACGCCACGGGCCGCTACGTCGGCGGCGTGCGCTTCAAGGACGCCGCGGGCGCGGTGCAGGCGACGACGGTGTTGCGCATCACGCCCGGCGCGTCGACGCCGGCGGCGACGCCGACGGTGGCGGCGAAGCTGAAGTAGCGGCGCGGCGCCGGGTAGTGGCGCGCGGGCCAGCGGCCTGCGCGCCGGCGGCGGGGGTTGCGATGGTCATCGCAACCCCTTTTCGTCGGCACCGTCAGCGGCGCGGCGCCGGGTCGCACCGACGCAGCCACATCCGGCGCAGGCAGGCCTCGAGTTCGCGGGCGAAGCGCTGGCTGTCGACGAGCGGCGAAGCCAGCAGGCGGTCGCGCAACGCCGCGCGCAGCGCGGCCAGCGCCGGCAGGTCCGACGCGCGGGCGACGGCGCGGGCCACGTAGTCGTCGACGTCGGCAGCGATCCATTCGTCGAGGCCGACGTTGCGCAGGATCGAAACGCCCTGGCGCGCCAGCGCCGACGCGCCGGCGAGCGTGACCACCGGCACGCCCATCCACAACGCTTCGACCGTCGTCGTGCCGCCCGGGTACGGAAACGGGTCGAGCGCGATGTCGATGTCGCGGTAGGCGGCGAGGTAGTCAGCGCGCGTCACTGCGCCCAGCAACTCGACGCGTTCTGCCGGGACGCCGTGCGCCGCGTAGCGGGCATGCCACGCAGCGCGCACCGCCGCGTCGTCGAGCGCCGCGGCACGCAGCACGAGCCGGCTGCCGGGCAGCGCCTGCAGCACGCGGCAGAACGCGGCGACGACATCGTCGCCGATCTTCGCCAGCTGGTTGAAGCACGCGAGCCGCAATCCGCCGCCGGCCAGCGCCGGCAGCGCGCCGACGGCCACGCTTTCGCGCGGCGGCGTGAAGCACAGAAAGGTATCGGGCAGCCGCTCGACGCGCTCGACGAAGCCACCGTCGTCACCTGCCGGCACGATGTGCGGGTCGGCGACGAACGCGTCGACAGCCGTCAAGCCGGTCGTCGCGCACCAGCCGAGCCAGCACGCCTGCACCGGCGCCGGGCGTCGCGCCAGCACCGCCAGCCGCGACCCACGCGTGTGTCCGGCCAGGTCGACGAGAACGTCGACGCGGTCGTCGGCGATGCACTTCGCGAGCGCGGCGTCGTCGAGGTCGGCGACATCGCGCCACGCGGCGACGTGGCGGCGCAGCCGCGCGGTGGTGTCGTCGCCGCGCCGGTGCGACGAATAAGCGTGGACCTCGACGCCCGCGGCAGGCTCGGCGGCCAGCGCCGCGAACACCGATTCGACGAAGTGGCCGACCGGGTGGGCGCGCAGGTCCGGCGACAGGAAGCCGACGCGCAACCGGCGGTCGCGGTCGTGCGCGGTGGCGGGCCGGTGGCGGCGCGGCAAGCCGGCTCTCGCGCCGACGACGCCGGCCCAACGCGCCGCGCGTGCGGACGCGGTCGCACCCCCTTCGGCGCCGGGGCCGACGTACTGCGCGACGAAGATCGCCTCGCTGTGGAACTGCGGTTCGTCGGGGTGCAGTTCGATCGCGCGGTCGAGCTGCTGCAGCGCGGCCGCGGGATCGCCGACGGTCTTCAGCGCATGCGCGAGGTTGGCGCGCAGCTCGGCGACCGTCGGCGCCGCAGCCACCGCGTCGCGTTGCGCGGCAATCGCTTCGGTCCATCGCCGCTGCGCCGCCAGCGCCTGGCCGAGCTGCGTGTGCGCCAGCGCGAAGTCGGGCCGCGCCGCCAGCGCGCGCCGCAACGTCGTCTCGGAGCTGGCCGCGTCGCCGGCGTCGAGCAGCGCCGCGCCGAGCGGCACGGCGATCTCCCTCTGCTCTTCAACAGTCGCCAGCGCCGCCGCGCGCTGCAACGCGGCCACCGCCGCCGGCGCGTCGCCGGCTTGCGTACAGGCGATGCCGAGCTGCAGCCACGCCGACGCGTCGTGCGGCCGCAGTTCGGCGACGCGGCGCAACGGGCCGACGGCGGCCGCCCACTGGCGCTGCGCGAGCCGCGTCGCCGCCAGTGCGGCGTGCGCTTCGGCGAGCGTCGGCGCGAGGTCGACCGCGCGTTGCAACGGCGCCGTCGCCGCGTCGGCGCGACGCAACAAGAGCAGCGCGCGGCCGAGGTGCAGGTGCGCGACGGCGAGCCCCGGCTGGCGCGCGATCGCCCGTCGCGCGGCGGCTTCAGCGTCGGCGGGTCGATGCAGACGCAACCACACGTCGGCCAGGTTCGCGTGCGCGATCGCCGACGACGGGTGCAGCCGCACCGCCCGCCGCAGCCAGTCGGCCGCGGCGACGGCGTCGCCGCGCGACGCGTAGACGCTGCCGACGGTGGCCAGCAGTTCGGCGTCGCGCGGCAGTCGCTGCGCGGCGGCGAGCAGCACTGCCAGCGCGTCGCGGCCCTGCAACTGCAGCGCCACGCCGAACGCCTTCATCGCGCGGCCGTCGTCGGCGTCGAGTTCGAGCCACGCGCGCGCGGCCGCTTCCATGTCGGCGTAGCGGCCCGCGCCGAATGCGGACACGACGGCGGCCTGAGCCGTTGTCGATGCCGTTGCCGTTGCCGCAGCCGACGGCGCCGGCACGGCGGCGCCGACCGCCGACTGCGCGGCGGCGTGCGCCGAAGGCGTTGCGCCGTTCGCGGCAGCGCGCGCCGCTGGCGCCGTTACCGCTGACGCGGACGGGCGGCGCTTCATCGTACGTTGCCGGCTGCGGCAACCGGCGGGATTTGACGCGGAGATCGCCACCGCATCCAATGCTGCGCGATGAACCTCAAATCTCCCGTGGCAACGCCATGGGGCGCGACGATCGCGCTTGCACTTGCGCTGGCGCTGGCCGGTGGCGCCTGCACGGCCACGTCGCCGGCGTCGACCGCGACCCCCGCGCCGCGCGGCGGCAGCGAAGTGGCGACGTCCGACATAGGCGCCGCGCCGACGCGCGCGGCTGCCCCGGTGGCCGATTTCGAAGCCCGTCTGTTGGCCGACCGCGAACGCATCGACGTGATGATCGGCGACGCGCGGTGCACCCGCGACGACGAGTGCCGCATCGTCGGCATCGGGGCCCGAGCTTGCGGCGGGCCCGAGGCGTATCGCGCATGGTCGACCGCGGTCACCGACGGCGCCGCGCTGCAAGCAATCGTCGACCGCGACGCGGCAACGCGCCGCGAACAGCTGTCGCGGATGGGCATCGCCCAGACCTGCGACGTGCTGCCGGTGCCGGGCGTGCGCTGCGTGGCGCCCAGCGGCGCTGCGGCGCCCGGACGCTGCACGACGACGCGCGGCTCGCGACGCGATTGACGCGCCGCGCTGCGGCTGCGGCCTGCACCGCGGCTGCGACCCGCGCGGCGGTTGCGACAAGCACCAAGGCGCCCCGCGCGCGGCCGCCGTCGATCGGCGCGGCGCCGCCGCTCAGGCCAGCTTGCCGTGGCAGTTCTTGTACTTGCGGCCGCTGCCGCAGGGGCAAGGCTCGTTGCGGCCGACCTTGGGCACTGCGGCGACCGCGGTCGCGGCGTCGGTCTCGCGGCTCTCGCTGCCGTCGTCGTTGGGATGCGTGTAGGTCACGTTGACGAACTGCTGCACCTGCTCCTCGAGCGCCTCGGCGGCCTTCGCCGCCTGGTCTTCGGTCTGGATGCGCACCGTCATCAGGATCCGCGTGACCTCGAGCTTCACGACGTCGAGCAGCTGCGAGAACAGCTCGAACGCCTCGCGCTTGTACTCCTGCTTCGGGTTCTTCTG